>CAJXHQ010000624.1 GCA_913054485.1 uncultured Paracoccaceae bacterium | reverse complement strand
AATCATCGACCAGGTGACGCGTTCCGGCGCCAGCACCTGCGGCACCGAGATCGTCTACCGCGTGGGGGTGACCCGGGTGAGCGCACAGGTGCGCGAGCTGGATCCGGCGACTGGCCAATTCTCGGAACAGGCGACCTTTGTTCTCGGCGGTGAGGGTGACGTGCCGGCGGCCTACAGCACGCGCCGGGCAGAGCCGGATACCCGCTACCGCATTGCGCTGGCCGAAGGCGTGACCAGCTGGCAGATCACAGAAGCGCTCAAGGCGATGGATCTTCTGTCGGGGGAAGTTGCCGAAGTGCCGGGTGAGGGCACGCTGGCACCGGATAGCTATGAGGTCGTGCCGGGCGACAGCCGTGCGTCGGTTCTGGCTGAGATGCAGGAACGGCAGGAGCTGCGGCTGGCCGCAGCCTGGGAATCCCGCGAAGAGGGCCTGCCTTTTGACAGTCCCGAGGAACTGCTGATCTTCGCCTCCATCGTGGAGAAAGAGACCGGTCAGGCCGAGGAGCGGCCGCAGGTGGCCAGCGTGTTTGTGAACCGTCTCAACCGCGGTATGCGGCTGCAGACAGACCCAACGGTCATCTACGGTGTGACCAAGGGCAAAGGTGTGCTTGGGCGCGGCCTGCGCAGGAGCGAGCTGCGCGGCGTAACTCCTTGGAACACATATGTTATCGAAGGTTTGCCGCCGACACCTATCGCCAATCCCGGCCGCGCCAGCCTGGAGGCGGCTGCCAACCCGGCAGAGACGGACTTCATCTTCTTTGTTGCCGATGGCACCGGCGGCCATGCGTTTGCGGAGACGCTGCAGGAGCACAACCGCAACGTGGCCAAGTGGCGCGAGATCGAGCGCCAGCAGAAAAACAACTGATTTGGGGCGCTTCGGCGCCCTTTTTCATGGCCGGGTATTAACGCGCCGTGCGCTGCCGGGTTTGACAAATTCCGCCCGCACACGTATAAGTTGTTTCATGCTGAAGGATGCATGACCGCCGCCGGGGCTTCCCCCCCCGCGCGGCGGTTTGCGTCTCGCGGGCGGGGCATCCAACGCGCGAGGTGAAGACGCACATGACCAACACCCCCCCGGGCCGCAGGGCCCTGATGACGGCTGACCTGCTGAGTTCCTTGCAGGAGTCGATCAACCGGCTCAGGCGCGAAGCAGAGGCTTTGCGGGCCACGCTGGAAGACGGGGCGGAGGGAGAAATAACCGGCGCAAACCGGCAGTTCGCAGGGCTGAACACTCTGATCCGCGACTGCCAAAAGGTGGAGACATGCCTTGTTGAATACAGCAATACCCATGCAGGCGGAGCAGGATTGGACCTCGAAGCGGCGCGCAGCGAAATCCGATGCCGAATGGCTCGCCTGCGCCGATGCGGGCCTGCAGGAGGCCTTTCTGAATGAGCTGCCGGATGAGGCGCTGTGCGCGCTGCCTTACCTGTTTGAATTCTGGGCGCTGCCGCATCAGCTGGCGCCAGAGGGCGATTGGCGGTCCTGGGTGATCCTGGGCGGGCGCGGCGCGGGGAAAACCCGCGCCGGGGCCGAATGGGTGCGGGCTCAGGTGGAAGGAGCAAGTCCGGGGGATCCCGGCCGCGCCCGCCGGGTGGCGCTGGTCGGGGAGACTTATGACCAGGTGCGCGACGTGATGATCCGCGGCGACAGCGGTATCCTGGCCTGTTCGCCGCCCGACAGACGGCCGCAATGGAAGGCCAGCGAGCGCAAGCTGGTCTGGCCCAACGGGGCCGAGGCACAGGCCTTTTCGGGCCATGACGCCGAGGCCCTGCGCGGGCCCCAGTTTGATGCCGCCTGGGCGGATGAGCTGGCGAAGTGGAAGACCGGCCAGGAGGCCTGGGACATGCTGCAGTTTGCCCTGCGTCTGGGGGATGATCCCCGTGCCTGTGTCACCACAACGCCGCGCAATGCGGATGTGCTGAAACATCTTCTGGCCGCGCCCTCCACGGTGCAGACCCACGCGGCGACCGAGGCGAACCGGGCCAATCTGGCAGCCTCCTTCCTGTCCGAGGTTCGCGCGCGCTATGCAGGGTCCCGGCTGGGGCGGCAGGAGCTGGATGGCGTGCTTTTGGCGGATGTCGAAGGCGCGCTCTGGTCCGGAGAGATGCTGGAGGGCTTGTGGGCAGACAGCGCGCCGCCTTTGGACCGGGTTGTGGTTGCCGTGGACCCGGCGGTGAGTGCCGGAAAGGCCTCGGATGCCTGCGGCATCGTGGTTGCGGGCGCGCAGACGCAAGGCCCGCCGCAGGACTGGTGCGCCTATGTGCTGGCGGACCGCACGGTGCAGGGCGTCGGCCCCACCATCTGGGCGCGGGCGGCATTGGCCGCCATGGAGGAGTTCAGCGCCGAACGGCTGGTGGCCGAGATCAAC
>CAJXHQ010000623.1 GCA_913054485.1 uncultured Paracoccaceae bacterium | reverse complement strand
GGGGCGCTGCATGCGGGGCCCCCGCGGGCCGGGCCGGGGAGGAGTCCGGCCGCATAAACTTGAAAACCTGAAACACTGACACAACGAACAGCCGGGCCGAGGGAGATTCTCCAAACGTTCCGGAATTCCGATTCATATTCGCAGAGGGGGATTAATTTTTGATTTCGTGAATCTCGTGCGGCGGTCGAAGGCGGCATTTGCGCGGCATCGACGCGAAATGTGCTGAACAAGGCAAGCTTTCAGGCATTTCCCGCCGGAATGACCGGGTCCTGGTACGGGCCGGCTTCCCTCATGGATGGCTGGCTTCGATTGTTGGAAGCTGCCTGAGGCTGTTTTCCATTTTGCCCGCGCTTGACTAAGAGAAGAGACTGCCTGAAAAGAAGGCCCCCGGACCGTTACCGGTCCAGGGGCTTGAAGTCTTCGGATGAGAGGGCTGATCAGAAGTCGCGCCAGACGTCCTGATCGGCACTGCCGGCGTTGCCTGCGCGGCGGGCCGGCATTTCGTTTACCGCAAATGGCTGGGGGTCCAGCCCGGCTCCCATATCCCAATCGTCACCATGGGCAGAGGGCATCGATCCGCCGCTGAAGGCCGCGGGCTCCGCTTCCGGCTCCGCATCGAACCCCATCGCGGGGGCGGGCGGAGCGGCGGCGGCCTGGGCCGCGCCGGAGATGGCCGTGCCCCCGGAGATGGTGAAGCGCGCCACCAGTTCCGCCAGCTTGGCCGCATCGCTGTCCAGCATGTGGCTGGCGGCTGTGGCCTGTTCCACCATGGCGGCGTTCTGCTGGGTCACCTGGTCCAGCTGGGTTACGCCAAGGTTGATCTCTCCGATGCCTGTGGACTGCTCGGAGGCCCCCTCGGCAATCTCGGAAACAAGGGTCGAGATGTGACCGATCCGTTCCACAATGCCATTCAGCGCACCGCCGGCCTTGCCGACAAGATCCACCCCGCGCCCGACTTGGTCAGAGGATTCACTGATCAGCGACTTGATTTCCTTTGCCGCATCGGCGGACCGTTGCGCCAGGGCGCGCACTTCCGAGGCAACCACAGCAAAACCGCGGCCCGCTTCGCCTGCACGGGCGGCTTCCACACCGGCGTTCAGCGCCAGAAGGTTGGTCTGGAAGGCGATATCGTCGATCACGCCGATGATCTGGCTGATCTGCGCCGAGGACTGTTCGATTTCGCTCATTGCAGAGACCGCGTTCTGCACCACGTTTTCGCTTTCCTCGGCCTCGTCTTTGGCCTCTTTCATGATGCGTTCGACGCCGCGCGCGCCGTCGGCGGCGTTTTTCACGCTAGCGGTCATCTCGTCCAGGGCGGCGGCGGTTTCTTCCAGCGTCGCCGCCTGGCTTTCGGTACGCCGTGACAGATCATCGGAGGCTGCGCTGATCTCATCGGCGCCCTTCTTGATGCTGACGGAGGCCCCGATCACATCGGTCACCGTGCCGCTGAGGGTCTCTAGCGTGCGGTTGAAATCATGGCGCAATTTTTCATGGCCTTCCGGGAAGGGATCGCTGATCGGCTGCGAGAAATCGCCATCGGCAAGGTTCACCAGGCCGATGCTCAGCGCCTCCACCATAGTTTCGCGTTCCCGCTGGCGTTCGGCGCGCTCCTCTTCGGCGGTGCGGGCCCGGAGCAGATCGCCCTGCATCGCTTCCAGCGTCTGCCCGATCCGGCCCAGCTCGTCGCCGCGCTTCGCGGCGGGAATTTCGGCGTTCAGATCGCCTGCAGCAATATTGTCCATACTGTCGCAGATACCGCCGATCGGCCGGGTAACCGAGCGGGCGAAGAGCCAGCCCAGAACCGAGATCAGCAGGGTGCAGGCAAGGGCGGCCAGCAGCATATTGTTGCGGCTGGTGATCACCGGGGCCATCACCTCGGCGCGGTCGATCTCTGCGATCAGCGCCCAGTTCTGGCCGAAAACCTCGATCGGGCTGGCCAGCGCAATCACGTTCTGGCCGTTTCGCCCGGAAGTGGACGGGAAGTAAGCCGATTCGCCGTTCAGCGCCGTGGTCAGCTGCTGCGTTTCCGACATGGCGTCGAGGACCTGGAACCCGCCCTCATGACGCGCGCTCGACCGTGCGGCCATATCGGGTCCGGTCAGGAACATCTGCCCGGTGGCCCCCAGGCCCGCTTCGCTGTTCAGCACCCGATCCATCAGAGTCACCGGCAGCTGCGCAACCATGACGCCCATCTGCAACCCGTAGCCGCTGTAGACCGGGGTCGCGAGGAAGCCGAAGGAACCGCCGCCGCTGGGCGCATAGGGTGCAAAGTCGGAGAAGAATATCTGGCCCGCCTCGGCCTGTTTGGCCGCGCGGTAGACCTCGGCCAGCCCGCTGGCCTTATAGGGGCCGCTGTCCAGGTTGGTGGC
>CAJXHQ010000622.1 GCA_913054485.1 uncultured Paracoccaceae bacterium | reverse complement strand
AAAGGAATAGCGCTATGAACGCATCCCTCCTAAGGGGCAGGTTGCAGGTTCGAATCCTGCCGGGGTCGCCAAACCATCCAGCGGTGGCCCTAGTTTTTCGACAAGTTTGCAGCGTTTCTATGATGGATCAGGAGGTCATTTATGCTGCTGATCTCATCGGTTCGGTTTTGCTGTCATAGGCCTCGCCGGGGGGCAATATGCCGTGCGTCGAATTGGGAGCGCTCAGAGTTGCAGTAGGTCAGCCACTTGCTGATCCCAGCCCGCATTTCTGAACCGGTCTCAAAGGCATTCAGATAAACGCATTCATACTTCAGCGACCGCCACAGTCGCTTGATCATGCGGTTGTCCACTGCCCGGCAGTCGAATGCGCAGCATTCAATGAGATGGGGCCAAGCGCCTTTGCCGTCCATGCTGATCTTGATCCTTGGCGGATTTCTTGCTGGGCAGGACTTCGACGCAATATCGGTCGATTACATCGGCCACAGAGTGCTTCTTGGCTGCCGATCCAACTGGGTTCTTTCCAGAGCCGATCCCCGCCTCTATCTGTCTGGCCCAAGCTTCAGCATCACTTTTTCGATCAAAATAGACTGACTTCTGCCCATAGCCCTTGCAGCGAACCTGGGCCCGCCAACGAATACCCCTAGCACTTTGAACTCTTTGATTTGACGCCAAGCTCGCCACTCCGTTGGCAATGTTGGCTGTCGTAAAGTGTAATGGGTTTCAGTGGGGCTTACACCGTATTTGCACCAGAAACAGCGTATGCTTCAGAGAAACATTGGACACTACATTAAGTTGCTGATTTAGTTGAGAAGAGTGGTGAGCCGTGTTGGGTTCGAACCAACGACCTACTGATTAAAAGTCAGTTGCTCTACCAACTGAGCTAACGGCCCACTCTCTTGTCTGAAGCGTCTCCGCTCCGGTGCCGCTCTATATGCTCTTTTTTCCCGGAGGTTCAAGAACTTATTTTGCGGCGGGTCAGTCAGCCGCTGGCGTCTGCGCTGTCCCGATGGCGGCGTTCTAGGGTCAGTCCGCGAGGGGGTCAAGTGCCTTTTTTCAACTTTCTGCACCCAACTCTGGATTCCCTTTATATGCAGGTCTATATGCCGATCATGAGCACAGAAAATTCCTCCGCACTGCCTTTTATGAAGATGCATGGCCTTGGCAATGACTTCGTCATTGTGGACGCGCGCGTGCAGGATCGCACCATTACGCCAGAGCTGGCCAAGGGAATCGCCCACCGCCAGCTTGGCGCCGGCTTTGACCAGCTGGCGGTGATCGAAACAGGCGGGGACGGTTCGGATGCGCATCTGATTTTCTACAATGCCGACGGCTCCACCTCCGCCGCTTGCGGCAATGCCACCCGCTGCATCGCCCGGCACCTGATGGAAGAGACCGGCAAGACCGCCCTGACGCTGACCACCGAACGCGGCACGCTTTTTGCGCGCGACGCGGGCGACGGGCTGACATCTGTCAACATGGGCCCACCGCAGCTGGACTGGCAGGAGATCCCGCTGGCCGAAGAAATGGATACGCTGGAACTGCCGATCGAGGGCATCCCGGTGGCGACCGGTATGGGCAATCCGCATTGCACCTTCTTTGTCGAGGATGCCGAGGTGATTCCGCTGGAAGAATTCGGCCCCCGCTACGAACACCACCCGCTCTATCCTGAACGCACCAACGTGCAGGTGGCGCAGGTGGTTGGCCCCGATCACATCCGCATGCGGGTCTGGGAGCGCGGCGTGGGCGTCACCATGGCCTCTGGCTCTTCTTCCTGCGCAACGGCTGTGGCGGCTGCGCGCCGCGGCCTGACGGGGCGCAAGGTGCGCATTGATCTGGACGGCGGCACCCTGTGGATCAACTGGGCCGAGGACGGCGTCTGGATGACCGGCCCGACCATGCATGTCTTCAACGGTGTCTTCACCTCCGAATTTCTGGACAGCCTCGGATGAACGCGCCTAAGTTCACCACCCTCGGCTGCCGTCTCAATGCCTATGAGACAGAGGCCATGAAAGAGCTTGCTCAAGACGCGGGTGTTAATAACGCGGTGATCGTGAACACTTGCGCGGTGACCGCCGAGGCCGTGCGCAAAAGCCGCCAGGAAATCCGCCGTCTGAGGCGTGAGAACCCGGACGCAAAAATCATCGTCACCGGCTGCGCCGCTCAGACTGAGCCTGAAACCTTTGCCAAGATGGGCGAGGTCGACACGGTCATCGGCAATACCGAGAAGATGCAGCCCGAAACCTGGAAAGGCATGGCGGCTGACTTCATCGGCGAGACGGAAAAGGTGCAGGTCGACGACATCATGTCGGTCACTGAAACCGCAGGTCACCTGATCGATGGTTTCGGCACGCGTTCACGGGCCTATGTGCAGGTCCAGAACGGCTGCGACCACCGCTGCACCTTC
>CAJXHQ010000621.1 GCA_913054485.1 uncultured Paracoccaceae bacterium | reverse complement strand
CGGCTCCCAGAATTCCAGCCAGCTGTTCTGGCCGGGACCGAAAAACGTGCGGTAATAAAAGCCAACCGGCATAAAGCGGCCGAATTTGTCGAGAATGGCGTTACGGTCGTTTTCGGCGGTGCCGCTGACACTCTGCGCCGTCACGGCCAGATTGTCCGCGATCATCCGCAGGTCGGCGCGTACATTCGGCTCGTCCGGCAGCTGAACCAGCGTATTGGCATCCTGACCGGCCATGGTCAGCACGCCGCGCGGGCGGTGATATTTGAACGAGCGCGAGAGGATCCAGCGGTCGGCGCCCGCCATGGCGGATGCAATGCTGTCGCCGGAATATCCCTCGACGGTGCGGCCATCGAAACTGAAACTGATCTTGCGGGTGCGATCGATGCGCGAACCCCAGGGAGATGGAAGCCGTTCGGTCATGTCAGGCAGGCTTTCGATTGGGAAGATAGGTGGCGATGATCTGGTCGGTTACCGTGTGGCGTTCTGCGATCAGGATCGTGTTGGACGGCGTGTGCCGCCACCATTCCTTGAGAACACCGAGTGGGTTTTCCGCATAGAAAAGCGACTCGATCAGCTGATCGGGATTTTCGGGATCGGCGGCGCGAAAAGGACCCAGATACTGGAATTCGGTGATGTTGCGAGGCCCGTTCACCGGGCAGGTCAAGATCTTCATGATGGCCTCGTCAATGGCTGGCGGCTGTCGCGCCCATCTCGTTGAGAAGGGCAAAATTGTCGAAACGGCGCATGTCGAAAGGTTTGAGGATATCCGGCACGCGACCGGTGGCGATGGTTTCCGCCATCCGCTTGCCGGCAACCGGCGTCGCCTTGAAGCCCCAGGTTCCCCAGCCGCAATCGAGCCAGTAATTGGAGAGCGGCGACGCACCCATGATCGGGCTGTAATCCGGCGTCATGTCGGTAATGCCGGCCCACTGGCGCAGCAGCTTGACCTTGTGCAGGAACGGAAAGAGATGCAACGCACCTTCGGCCAGATGTTCCTTCTGATCGAGGGTCGAGCGCGTCGAGGCAAGCTGATAGGGATCAGAACCGCCACCGATGACGATCTCGCCGCGCGAGGACTGAACCAGATAGGTATGCAGGTTGGCGGACGAGACCAGTGTGTTGAGGAACGGCTTCAGCGGCTGTGTGACCATTGCCTGCAGCGGGAAACACCGGATCGGCAGCTTGATGCCCGCCAGTTCCGCGACCTGACCGTTAAGGCCACCGACCGCCTGCAGCACCTGACCGGCGGCAATCGTGCCGCGATTGGTCTTGATTTCGGGGACACGGTCTCCGGTCTTTCCAAGACCCAGAACTTCCGTGCGCTGGTGGATTTCGACACCGCGCGCCGCCGCATGCTTGGCATATCCCCAGGCAACCGCGTCGTGACGGGCCGTGCCGCCATCGGCATGCCAGAGGCCACCGAGAATTTCGTGCTGACCGCCGATATCGAGGTTGAGATCGGGGCACAGGTCGCGCACCGTCTGAACATCCACGACCTCGATCTTGGTGCCCATATATTTGCCCATCTCGGCACGGAGATGAAAGCTACGCAGCGTCGCTTCGGAATGGGCAAGCGTCAGCTGTCCACGCTGCGAGAACATGATGTTGAAGCCGAGATCCTGCGACATGGTCTCGTAAAGCTCGACACCTTCCTTGTAGAAGGCGACAGATTCCGGCGTCATGTAATTGGAGCGGATGGTCGTCGTGTTGCGGGCCGTGTTACCGCCGGCCAGATAGCCCTTTTCCAGCACCGCGACATTGGTGATGCCGTGGACATTGGAAAGGTAATAGGCGGCCGCAAGACCATGTCCGCCGCCGCCGATGATGACCACGTCGTAGGCGCGTTTCAGATCCGGTGTCTTTGGGATGTCGCCGTACGGAACGTGCCGGGAGCGGAGACCATATTTCAACAGGGAGAAGGGCATTGTTTTCCTGCGCCTTGATGTCGCTTTGATGACAGGCAGAATGCCCTCTGACCAACGAGAGACAAGAAATCGTTCTTTACCCAGTGACCCCGTTTTTGTAATGCGTGGAAAATTTAAACGGTATCCGCCATGCGCAATCTACCCCATCTGGACTATCTGCTGGCCTTCGAAGCCGCCGCGAGACATCTGAGCTTCACGCGGGCAGCAGAGGAGCTGAATTGCACCCAGGCGGCCATCAGCCAGCGTGTCCGTGCGCTTGAGCGTTTTTTTGCCCGCCCGCTTTTCCATCGGCGCAGCAACGGGCTGGAACTGACCGAAGTGGGCGCAGCATATCTGCCGGGTGTTGCAGAAGCGCTCGACCGTGCAGAGATGGCAACGCAGGGGCTACTCGGTGCACGTATGCATACCAGCATAACCGTCTCGGCACCGCTGAGTTTCGTCGCTCTGTGGCTGGCGCGTAATCTGCAAGGTTTTTCGGCCGC
>CAJXHQ010000620.1 GCA_913054485.1 uncultured Paracoccaceae bacterium | reverse complement strand
ATCCAGAAATACACCGCCGCTGCCAGCCACAGGGCGAAGCAGAGGGCGTATTTCCACCGCTGGCGGGGCATCAGCCCGTTTGGCAGCGGCAGGTTATGCGGGGATCTGCGCATCGGCCTCCTCCGGTACAGGATTCAATCCGAAGCTGGGCGCTGCATCGCGGATAATCTGAACCAAATCCGGACAGGCCGCCTTGAAGCCCAGCACGCGTTGCGCGCGGGAGACATCGGCTGTCAGCATGGGCGGATCGCCGGCCCGGCGCGGTGACAGCCGGTAGGGCACGGCAACGCCGGTAGCCTGCTTGATGGCCGCCAGCACCTCCAGCACGGTATAGCCGCGCCCGGTGCCGAGGTTCAGCGCGCAGCTTTCGCCGCCCGTCTCCAGGTAATCCGCCGCCAGAAGGTGTCCGCGGGCCAGGTCGCTGACATGGATATAGTCGCGCTCACAGCTGCCGTCGCGGGTGGCGTAGTCGCTGCCAAACACCTCCAGCGGCCCGCGCTGCCCGGCGGCCGCCATCAGCGCCAGCGGGATCAGGTGGGTTTCGGGATCATGGCATTCAAACAGCTCGCCCTCCGGGTCGGCCCCGGCGGCGTTGAAATAGCGCAGGGCCACGTGGCGGATGCCATAAGCCGCCTCGTAATCCTGCAGCATTTGCTCGCAGATCAGCTTGGTGCGCCCGTAGGGGTTCACCGGCTGCTGCGGCGTGTCTTCGGTGATCGGCATCCGGTCCGGGATGCCGTAGGTGGCGCAGCTGGAGGACAGGATCACCTTGTCCACACGGGCTGCGCGGCAGGCGGCAAGAAGCGAGGTCATGCCGCCCACATTGTTGAGATAATAAAGCGCCGGATCGCGCATGGATTCCCCGACATAAGCCGAGGCTGCAAAATGCATCACCATGCGCACACCATGCGCCTGCAAGGCGGCTGCCACCGCTTTGGTGTCCTGCAGACCGGCAACCGCAAGCGGGCCCCATTTCACCGCATCGCGGTTGCCGGTCGACAGGTCATCAAGCGTCACCGGCAGATGGCCGGCATCAGACAGGGCCTTGCAGGCGTGGCTTCCTATGAAGCCGGCGCCGCCAGTCACCATTATGGGGGACCGCTCAATCATGAGCGTGCTGCGACTTCCAGCGGCGCCGGCTCTCCCAGGCTGGCCCTGAAGTAACGGATGGTGCGCACCAGCCCGTCCTCCAAGGCAACCTTGGGAGCCCAGTTAAGCTTCGATGCCGCGATCCCGATATCGGGTTTGCGCTGCATCGGGTCGTCCTGTGGTTTCGGATGGAAGGAAATCCCCGAGGACGATCCGGTCAGGCGCAGCACGTGGCGGGCCAGTTCCAGAACGGTGAATTCTCCGGGGTTGCCGATATTAACCGGCGAGGTGAGGCCGTCCTCATGGGCCATCAGCGCTTCGATTCCGTTCAATAGGTCGTCCACATAACAGAAGGACCGCGTCTGCTGCCCCTTGCCATGGATGGTAATATCGCGGCCCGTCAGGGCCTGGTTAATAAAGTTGGATACAACGCGCCCGTCGCGGGGATCCATCTGCGGACCGTAGGTATTGAAGATCCGCGCGATGCGGATATCAGTGCCGAACCGCTGGTGAAAGTCGTGGAACATCGCCTCGGCGGCGCGTTTGCCCTCGTCGTAGCAGGCCCGCGGTCCGAACGGGTTCACATTGCCGTTGTAGCCTTCCGGCTGCGGACTGATATCGGGATCACCGTAGACTTCGGAAGTCGAAGCCTGGAACACCCGGGCACCCTTGTCGCGCGCCAGGTCCAGCGCGCTCAGCGCGCCGATCACGCAGGGTTTCATGGTGTGCACCGGATCCGCCTGGTATTTCGGCGGCGAAGCGGCGCAGGCCATGTTGTAGATCTCATGCACCTCACCGGGGACCGGGTAGGGCGTGATCACATCATGCTGGTAGAACATGAAGTCCGAATGATTCATCAGCGGCGCGATATTGGCCATGCTGCCGGTCTGCAGGTTGTCGATACAGACAACCCGGTGGCCCTGCTGCAATTTCCGCTCGCACAGGTGAGAGCCCAGAAAGCCGGCCCCGCCCGTGATGACAATTGTCTGGCGCGCGCCCTCTTCAGAGAGACGACCCCGCCGTTATTCTTTTCTTGCGACACCATGCACACTCCCCCAAGGTCGCGGCATCGCTAAAATAAGTTATTCCAAGTCCGCTTCTGCTCGCAGCAGCGAGGCTATTATATATTCGGGCCCCATCTGCAGCATCCTAAAGCCCGGCTTTGACTTGCCTGCCGGCCTTAACGGAATCCCCCTTCGCGATGCACAGTTGTACTGCACTGCTCCCCCATTTTGCTGTCTTCGTTGCCCGTTACGACCTAGAAAAGTTTTAATTCACTTCAAGGAAAATTGTCTCTTTTTGAATATTCAGGGTTAAT
>CAJXHQ010000619.1 GCA_913054485.1 uncultured Paracoccaceae bacterium | reverse complement strand
GCAGTGGTTCAGAAGTCGCTCCAGACATCCCCCGAAGCCTTATCCATGACAGGGGCCTGCACTGGAACAGGCGCCTCGAACCCGGTGTCGCCCCCAAAACTGCTGATCTCATCCGCACCATGGGCGGTGATGGCAGCCGGCGCCGGCGCGGACCTTGCTGCCCTCCGGCCGATGCTGAACTGCGCCACAAGATCACCCAAAAGGCCGGCATCCTTGCTCAGCAGATGGCCTGCAGCGGTGGCTTCTTCCACCATTGCGGCATTCTGCTGGGTCACCTGATCCAGCTGCACCACACCGGTGTTGATTTCGCCAAGGCCGGTCGACTGTTCCGCGGCCCCTTCGGCGATATCCGAAATCAGCTGCGAGATATTGTTCACCCGGTCCACGATCAGCGTCAGCGCATCGCCGGCCTTGCCGACCAGATCCACACCGCGTCCCACCTGGGTCGAGCTTTCGCTGATCAGCGATTTGATCTCGGTCGCGGCCTCTGCCGAGCGCTGCGCCAAGGCCCGCACTTCCGAGGCCACCACCGCAAAGCCACGTCCGGCCTCACCGGCGCGCGCCGCTTCCACACCGGCATTCAGCGCCAGCAGATTGGTCTGGAACGCAATGTCATCGATCACACCGATGATTTGCGCGATCTGGCTGGAAGACTGCTCGATCTCGGTCATCGCCTCCACCGCGCTGCGCACCACTTCGCCGCTGTTTTCGGCTTCGGCGCGGGCCTCTTCCATTGTGCGTTCCACACTGCGCGCACCTTCTGCTGCGGATTTCACCGAAGAGGTCATCTCTTCCAAAGCCGCAGCGGTCTCTTCCAGTGTTGCCGCCTGGCTTTCGGTCCGGCGCGACAGATCGTCCGAAGCACCGCTGATCTCGGTCGCGCCGTTGCGGATACTGTCCGCCGCGCCGATCACCTCTTCCATAGTGGATTTCAATGTCGTCACGGTCTTGTTGAAGCTGGCCCGCAGGGCCTCATATTCCTCGGGGAAGCTTTCGGTGATCTCGCAATTCAGGTCGCGCCCGGCGAGCCGCGCCAGATGGCTGTCCAGCGTGCCGACAACCGCACCGCGGTCCGCCACGCGGGTTTCCTCGATGCTGTCCAGCCGTGCCTCGGCCTCCTGCAGAGCGGCACGCGTCTTCTCCATCGACCGGCTCAGGCTTCCAATTTCATTGGTGGCCTCCAGATGTGCCGGTGCAAAGTCGAACTCCTTTTGCGCCAGCTTGTCCAGATCGCTCTGCAGCGCGCCCAACTGGCGGCTGAAGGCCAGGATCACCCGGATCCCGATGACAACGCTCAACAACAGGGCAAGACCGGCAAAAACCGAAGTGACCAGCAGCGCGGAACGGGCATCTGCGGCCTCCTGTGCCGCCAGGCCATCAATGAAATTGCCAACCTTGTCTTCCATGTCATGCAGGTAGCCTATCCAATCAGTGGCCATCCGGAACCACGCATCGGACGTCATTCCCGGCACTGTGCCGTCGACCCCTGCATCGGCGACTGAAAGGCGGAGGTCCGAAAGGCCGCTGTCAGCCAGCGCCGCATTCAGATCAATGTCGTCAAACTGCATGTCAAAGGCCAGGGTCGCATATTTCAGCAGCGGCGCTTCCATGGCGGTGCCATCCAGGAAGGCATTATAAGTGTCGACATCAAAGGCTCCGACCGAAAATCCGCTAACGCCCGAGGTCCGCTGCTGGCCTGCCGCTTCCTTGGCACTTGTAAGCGCCAAAAGGCCGGCGCTGACCTGCGCGATTTCCGGATTGTCCTGCTGCAGCAGCTGCTGGCCGACGATAGTCAGGATCCGGTCAATCAGGGCGGTGTAGAACGATCCGGCCGCCGCCGGCTGGGTTCTCTTCGCATCCACCGAAGCCCGGATGCCGGCCATTTTCGAAACTTCACCCTTCAGCGGCCCCATCGCGTTTTCAGCCGCGGAAATAGCCGCATCCGCCTTGGTCCGGGCGTTCTTCAGCTCGGCGCCGGGCGTGTTTCCGCCGGACATCAGATGGGTGGCGGAGCGCCCGCGCTCCAACTGAAGATAATGCACCACGGTGATCAGCGTCAGGGCGTCACGGGTTTCATACTGCGTTTTGACCGCGCTCTGATACCGCTGCCAGTCCGTTGCCCCTTTTAAGCCGCCGATGCTGATCAAAGCCGCAAGGGGGATAGAAATCATGATTAGAATCTGGGTTCGCAGAGACATCTGCCACTCCTTTTCACGCCAGACAAATTTCCCCCAAGATCGCAGGAGATCGATAATTTAACGTGAAAAAGTACTCGGATTCTGTTTTGTGTTTCCGATTTTTCCAGACCGGATCACCCGGGCCTGGGTGGCAATCAGGCCAAACTCCCGGAAAATCTTCCAGAAAACCGCCGCCGCGGATAATCGCGGAGATCGGAAGAGCGTCGTGTAGGG
>CAJXHQ010000618.1 GCA_913054485.1 uncultured Paracoccaceae bacterium | reverse complement strand
CAGGTGCGAATGCCTTCGCCGCCGCAAGGGCGGTGGCCACTTCCCCGTCGCTGACCTGCCGGAAATCCTTGTAATGCACCCCTACCGCCCGGAAGACAGCCGGGCAGTCGAGGCAGACCACAGTATCTGCCAGACGCGCGGCTTAGTCCGCCGCTTCCGGCGGCGCAACCGGCACCGCAAGGATGATTTCTGCAGGACGCCGTTTCTTCAGCGCGGCCAGAGCGGCCTTCACGGTCGCCCCTGTGGCGATGCCGTCATCCACAACTACCGCACTGCGGCCCTGGACCGGCAGCGGGTCCCTCCCCTCACAATAAAGCCGCCTGCGCAGGGCGTTCTGTTCCCGTTTCCGGGCCAGGTCGGCGGCAAAATCTCCCCGCGACAATCCCAGCGCGCGCAACAGGTGGCGATTGAACTCGGGCTCTGCCCCTTCAGCCACGGCGCCGGCGGCCAGCTCCGGGTTGCCCGGCGCGCCGATCTTGCGGACCAGCAGCAGATCCAGCGGCGCGCCCAAAGCCTGTGCCACCGGCAGGGCCACAGGCACCCCCCCGCGCGGCAGGGCCAGCACCACGGGGTCGCGCAGGGGCAGATCCGCCAGCCGTTCGGCCAGCGCCCGTCCTGCGCTTATGCGGTTCTCGAACATCGGGGGCTCCTGCCTTTCAGATAGGGCTGAAGCGGTGGTTTTCACCTATGCCGTGCGGCGCGCAACAATGTAGCGCCGGGCATCTTTCTTCGGGTAGCACTCGCGTTCGACCAGGGTGAAGCCGGCCCGTTCCACCGCCCTGTCCCATTCCGGCGCCGTCAGAAAGCGCACATAGGGCGCCTTGCCGATCAGCTGCATTAGCGGCAGCATCGTGCGGATGCCGTAGTATTTCAGGCTGCCGCCCTGTTCCGGGGTGCAGAACGTCTTGGAGATAAACAGCCCGCCCGGCTTCAGGCTGTCGCGGATCACCGCCAGCACATCGTCCAGATCTTCCACCAGATGCAGAAGGTTGAAGGCCAGGGCCGCATCAAACGGCCCCTCCGGCGGGGCACTGGCGCCGGCCAGCGCAAAGCTGACATTCTCCACACCCTGCTCTGCAGCCTTGCGGCGCCCCTCCTCCAGCATGGCAGAGGAAAAATCGCTGGCCGTGATATGCGCAGCAGAGCCTGCCAGTTTCAGCGCCGTCGACCCGGTGCCGCAGCCCAGTTCCAGCACCCTGTCACTGGCCTTCAAATAAGACGCTGTGCGCCGCAGCGTGTATTCATAGGATTCCTGATCGCTGATCGGGGTCCTGGCGTATTTGGGGGCGATGCCGTCCCAGAACTTCACTGCATCCATAACCGCAGCCTCCATCGTTACTGTTGGCGCGCAAGATAGCGTTACCGCGAACATACAGGAATTGCCGAAAATCGCAGCTCGGTTATACATATCTGCATGGACACCCGCGGCAGCCCCTTCGACTGGACCCAGTTGCGCGCCTTTCTCGTCACCGCCGAGGAGGGCTCGCTGTCGGCGGCCGCCCGTAAACTGGGGCTGACCCAGCCCACCCTCAGCCGCCAAGTGGCAGCGCTGGAAGCCGACCTTGGCCTGATGTTGTTCGAACGCATCGGCCGCACGCTGGAGCTGACACAGGGAGGGCTGGAACTTCTGGAGCATGCCCGCGCCATGGGCGAGGCCGCAAACCGCGTGGCACTGGCCGCCACCGGGCAGTCGCAATCCGTATCGGGGCTGGTGCGGATCACTGCAAGCGATGTGTTTTCCGCCCATCTGCTGCCGCCGGTCCTGCACCGCCTGCGCAACATCGCACCGGATCTGCGGGTGGAGATCGTCGCCGACAACGGCATCCGCGACCTGATGCGGCGCGAAGCGGATATCGCCATCCGCCATGTGCGCCCCGACCAGCCGGATCTGTTCGCCAAGCTGATCCGCGAGGCCCGCGGCTATTTCTACGCCGCCACCGGCTATCTGGACGCGCGCGGCCGCCCGGAAAACACAGCAGGTTTCAAGGACCACGATTTTATCAGCACCGGCGACCCAGCCCAGATGATCGCCTATCTTGCACCGCTTGGCATCCATCTGACCGAAGCCCAGTTCCGCACCGGCTCACAAAGCGGGCTGGTGGCCTGGGAGCTGGCCCGGCAGGGATTTGGCATCACACCGATGTCGGATCAGGTGGGCGATGCCACGCCGCGCATCGAACGGGTGGTCCCGGACATGGCGCCGATCACCTTCCCGGTCTGGCTCGCCACCCACCGCGAGCTGCACACCAGCCGCAAGATCCGGCTGGTGTTTGATGTGCTGGCAGAGTTCTTGGCTCAGGAATAGCGGCAGGCAAAAGAAAACGCGCCCCAAGCGGAGCGCGTTTCAGATTTCTCATTTCTGAAGGTTTCAGCCGCGCAGGGTGCCGCCGGTGGCCTTGGTCACTTTGGCAAT
>CAJXHQ010000617.1 GCA_913054485.1 uncultured Paracoccaceae bacterium | reverse complement strand
CGCCGCATCATCCCCGGCCTGACGGTAGAGGAAAACCTGCAGCTGGCACAGATCGCGCCGCCCTTCGGCTGGTCGATTGAACGTCTGTATGACCTCTTCCCCCGCCTCGGCGAACGCCGCAAACAGGAGGGCGTGACGCTTTCCGGCGGCGAGCAGCAGATGCTGGCCATCGCCCGCGCGCTGGCCCGCGACATCAAGGTGCTGTTGCTGGATGAACCCTACGAGGGGCTGGCGCCCGTCATCGTGGACGAGATCGAAAAGACGCTGATCCACATCAAGGAACAGGGCATGACAACCATCATCGTCGAGCAGAATGCGGTCCGGGCCCTGGAGCTCGCGGACCGGGCGGTAATCCTGGACACCGGCGGCATCGTCTTTGACGGGCTGGCCTCGGAAGTTCTCGAAGATGAGGAACTGCGGGCCGAATACCTGGCGATCTGACGGCAGGACCACTCACGGAAAGATCCCTGTCCTGGGCCGGTTCCCTCCTTGGGGCCGGCCCGTTTTTTCCTGCTGTTATCAGCCGCCCACATAGGTCTCGTCACGCGGGCGGTAGAAAACTTTCTGATTGTGCAGCCGGCCCAGCAAGTCGTGGATCTGCCGCAGCAGCTTTTCCTGATCCTCTGCCAAGCCGGCACCGCTGCCGGGCTCTTCCCGCGACAGGGCCTCGAACCTGGTGCGCAGGGAAGTCTCGATCAATTCCAAATCCGATACGGAAAGTTCAAACATGTCATTGTACTGCGGCATCTTGTGGGCTCCCCGGCTGTCCTCTTCCGCAAATAGGGCGAAGAACGGGGAAGGCGGGCCCAAAAGATGTGGACCCTCTGCAGAAATACGCGGTATTTCTACGGATACCGCTGCCGCATCTTGCACTTTAAAGAAGCGCGGGGTTTGCTGAACGCTACCCGCACGCAAAGGACGGCCCGACCACCCATGACCGCATCCGCCCTCGACGACCTCGCCTTTGACCACGCGCCCGTGGGTCTTGCCGTCCTGCAGCAGCGCATCATCCGCCGCTGCAACCTGCAGTTTGCCGCGACCTTTGGCGGCAAGCCCGCCGATTTCGACCGTATGCCGGTGGCCGACCTCTACCCCAGCCGGGAAGACTTCGACCGGATCGGCACCCGGCTGCAGCAGGAAGACGCCCAGGCTGGCACTTACAATGACGAACGCATCATGCGCCGTCTCAATGGCGCGCTGTTCTGGTGCCGGGTGCGCGGCCGCTCGATCACCCCGGAAGAGCCGTTCCGCTCCGGTGTCTGGTCCTTTGCCGATATCTCGGACGACCGGCCAGTGGTCTCGCTCACCCCGCGCGAACGGGATGTGGCGATCCGCACCTGCCGCGGGCTTTCGGCCAAGGAAATCGGCGCTGAGCTTGGCCTGTCCTACCGCACGATAGAGACCCACAGGGCCCGTCTTCTGGAAAAATTCGCCGCCCGCAAACTGCCCGAGCTGGTGGCCAAGCTGACAGGTATGCCGCTCTGACCTGCAAGCGATTGCAAATCCCCGCCGATTTCCCCATGTTTGCCCCTGTTAGTGGTGCTTTCCTTACGGGCAAGCTTGATTTATAAGCGCCCCCAATCTTTCGCCTGCGCGCCAACGCCGCAGGCCTGTCGGAACCGGCTGAGGACACAATGACAAATAAATCTCACGAAGCGGATGTGGCCTTTATCAAGGCACTGGCGGAACTCCTGCGCGACAATGACCTGACCGAACTGCAGGTGAAGCGCGAATACGGCGAAGACGACAGCCTGGATGTTGTTGTGTCACGCCAGGTCGCCGCAATGGCCGCTCCGGTTCAGGTTGCGATGCCCGCCGCTGCTCCGGCTGCTGCAGCCCCGGCCGCCGCTCCGGCTGCCCCGGCTGCTGAAGCCGCCGAAGATCCCGCCTCCCACCCCGGTGCGGTCCCCTCGCCGATGGTCGGCACTGCCTATCTGCAGGCCGAGCCCGGCGCGCCCTCCTTCATCTCGGTCGGTCAGCAGGTCAAAGAAGGCGACACGCTGCTGATCATCGAAGCGATGAAAACCATGAACCACATCCCCGCCCCCAAGGCGGGCACCGTCAAGCGCATCCTGGTCGAGGACGGCGCGGCGGTTGAATTCGGGACACCCCTGGCCATCGTCGAGTAAGGGTCTGATATGTTTGACAAGATCCTGATTGCAAACCGCGGGGAGATCGCGCTGCGCGTGATCCGCGCCGCGCGGGAGATGGGCATCAAAACCGTCGCCGTGCATTCCACCGCGGATGCCGACGCCATGCATGTGCGCATGGCCGATGAATCGGTCTGCATCGGCCCCGCGCCGGGCACGCAGAGCTACCTGTCGATCCCCGCGATCATCTCTGCCTGTGAAATCACCGGCGCGCAGGCGATCCACCCGGGCTACGGCTTCCTGTCAGAAAACGCCAACTTTGTGCAGATCA
>CAJXHQ010000616.1 GCA_913054485.1 uncultured Paracoccaceae bacterium | reverse complement strand
CTTCAGATGCGCGAGGTGCTTTATGATGCGCCGTTCTACAGGTTGGCCCACGCCGAAAGCGACGGTTTGCCGGGTGTTGTGATCGACCGGTTCGGCGATGCCTTTGTGGTGCAGCCCAACGCGGCCTGGGCCGAAGCGCATGTAGAGCTGCTGGCTGACGCGCTGGTTTCCGTGGCGGGCGCAAAAACCGTCATCAAAAACGCTTCGGGCCGTGCCCGCGGGCTGGAAGGCCTGGACGATCAGAGCGCGGTCCTGCGCGGCGCGGCTCCGGATGCGCCGGTGCCGGTGGTGATGAACGGTGCGACCTATATGGCCGATCTGGCCGGCGGTCAGAAAACCGGCCTGTTTTTCGACCAGCGCGAAAACCACGGTGTTGCCGCGCGTCTGGCAGCACCGGGCGCCAAGGTGCTGGACGTGTTTTCTCATGTAGGGGGCTTTGGCCTTGCCATGCTGGCCGGCGGTGCCGACCACGCCACTTTCGTGGACGGTTCTGCCGCGGCGCTTGAACTGGCCGGGCAGGGGGCTGAAGCCAGCGGCTTCGGCGGCCGGTTCGAGGCCCGGCAGGGGGATGCTTTTGAGCAGCTCGCGAAACTTGCTGAGGAAGGCGCGCAGTTTGACGTGGTGATCTGTGATCCGCCCGCCTTTGCGCCCTCCAAACCGTCCTTGGAAGCAGGGCTTCGCGCTTACGAACGTGTCGCACGGCTGGCGGCCCCGCTGGTAAAGCCCGGCGGCTATGTCGGTCTCTGCTCCTGCTCGCACGCGGCGGATCTGAGCAAGTTCCGCAATGCCTCGGCCCGCGGCCTTGGCCGGGCCGGACGGCGCAGCCAGCTGATCCACACCGGCTATGCCGGGCCGGACCACCCGCAGCTGCCGCAGCTGGCTGAAAGCGGCTATCTGAAGGCCGTCTTCTTCCGGCTGGACTGATCTGCCGATGCGGCTGGTCCTGGACACATGTGTGCTCTACCCGACGGTAATGCGGGAGATGCTGCTGGCGGCGGCCCGGTTAGGTCATTTTCAGCCCCTGTGGTCGCCGCGCATTCTTGAGGAATGGGCCCGCGCCGCCATCAAACTGGGCCCCGAAGGCGAAGCCCAGGCGCGCAGCGAAATTGCCCTTCTGCGCGCGGCCTGGCCCAAGGCGGAAGTCTCGCCGCGCGACGGCACCGAAGCCCGGCTTTGGCTGCCGGATGCGGCGGATGTGCATGTGCTGGCGCTCGCGGTGTCGGCCTCGGCAGATGCCATCGTCACAATGAACGCCAAGGACTTCCCCCGCAATATTCTGGCCGAAGAAGGCTTGGAGCGGCTGGACCCCGACGGGTTGCTGCACCGCTGCTGGCTGGAGGATCCTGACGGCATGGCAGAGGCGGCCGCGGCTGTTCTGGAAACCGCAAACCGGCTTGCAGGCGGCGGCTGGGAGATGCGGCCGCTGCTGAAGAAAGCGCGCCTCCCGAGGGTTGCAAAGGCCCTGTCCCGTTGAATTTCCGTTAACGGGTCATCTTCTGGCCATAATCACCTGTTTTTTATGCCTGAAACAGGATGCTGCTGCAGCATTTCCGGCAGCTTAAAGTAGTTTGAGGCTATTATGAAAAATCTATTCACGGGTCTTTCCCCCGCCAAAGCAGCCCGTGGCGGGATCTCAATTTGCGCCGCTGCCGGATTTCTGGCGGGCTGCGCGCCGGTTCCGGTACCGTCGGTGCCGCAACAGGCCGGGATGAGCTTCCAGCAGGCGCGCCAGGATGTGAAGGGGTGTACGGCATATGCCCCAAAAGGCGGCAAAGACGCTGTGGTCGGCAGCTATATCGCGGGTGTGGTTCTTGCTGGGATAGTCATCGGCCCCGTGGTGATTGCCTCGCAGGAAGAGGAAATCCGGGCCGGCGGGGAGCAACGGGCCGTTGACCGTTGCCTGGAGGATATGGGGTATGAGCGGCGCGCGCTTACTCCGGCCGAAATCGGTGTTTTGAAAAGCAGCCATGGCTACGACCGTCAGCGTCTGCTGAACCATCTGGTTGCAGGCGGCACGCTGGACACCTTCAGCTGACATGCGGTTGCAAGGCAGTCAGCCCTGCGCCCATTTCACTTCCAGCTGTTCCAATGCCTTGATCCGCTCTTCGGTTTTGGGATGGCTCATCAGCCAGGCGGGCGACATGCCTGCGCGCGTCTGGGTCAGCTCTTCCAGTTTGCGGAACAGGCTCTTTTGCGGCGCAATGCCGATGCCAGCCTTGGTCAGCAGGGCGGCGGCATATTCATCGGCCTCATATTCATCCGCGCGGCTGAGCCGGGCCGCCAGCAGCGATGTGAGCGCGCCTGCGATCCACGGGCCGACCAGCGGCACATAGCGCCCGATCACCAGCATCAATGCCGTGCGAAGGGCGTTCTGGCCGGAAAAATCAATCATCCGCCGCTTGGTGTGCCCCAGCGCCACATGGCCCAGC
>CAJXHQ010000615.1 GCA_913054485.1 uncultured Paracoccaceae bacterium | reverse complement strand
ATCACGGGTCGGATAGCTCATCAGCGGCAGAGCCGGCCCTTCGGCTACCTGCTTCAGGGCCGAGCGGATTGCCGCCACCTGCCCTACATCAGCCAGACGCGGGCTGAACAGGCTGATCACTCCCGGGTTTTTCACTTCATGCATATGCAGCTGGCGCGCCCAGACGTCATCCGGCACCGGGCGTTTCTGCTCTGCCACAAAGGTGCCGCGGCCCACTTCGGCTTCCAGCAGGCCTTCCTGAGTCAGCACCGTATAAGCCCGAGCAACCGTTCCGGGGGTTATGCTCAACTGAAACGCGAGCTCGCGAACCGGAGGCAGCTTTGTACCAATCGCCAAGCTGCCGTCTGTGATCGCCCTGCGGATTGTATCGGCGACCTTTTGATACTTTGGCCCTTTGCTATCCGCGAGGGGTTCCGCCCATATTGTACCCATTACAATCCTTCCTTGGACAAAGTCACACCTGCTTTGTACCAAGCAATCACTACAACACAAACAGGATTGTATCAACACAAATCGAAGGACCATTCCCATGGCACAGCACGCACTTCCTGCGAACCCCTCCCTGGCTTACCTCAGCAGCCGCCCGGCCCTGCCGGTCGTGGCGCAGGTCTGTGTCGGCGTTGCGGTGCTGGCCACGAAATGGTCCCTGCGCCGCCGCACCCGCAAACATCTGCGCACCCTGCCGGACCATATTCTGCAGGACATCGGCAAAAGCCGCGCCGAGGCGCATTACCAAGGAACTCTTCCGTTCTGGCGCCCCTGATCCCCGGGGCAAAGGAACCACCTGACGGCCGGGGGAAACCCCGGCCCTTTTTTTTGCGCCGCAGCAAAAACCTGCCGCAGCGTCAGAAACGGGGTTGATCGAATCTTAAAGCGGACTTACTTGCGGCTCACTTCCGGTACCGATCCCAACCCCGGACTCTTATCCGGGGGGGCGCTAAGGACCGGCTGGATTCAATCTGCTGGAACGAAGGGGAGTGTCATGACAGACGCCAGCCTCTTCCAACTGGGGATCGGTCTGGAGACAGGCGCCCATGAGGAAGATACCACCCGCGATGTGAGCATCGCGAATGTGAATGCCGTGGCCGATGCGGACCGCGACGACCATTTCATCCGCCGCGACGGCAAGATCTTTGCCGGCACGCATCTGATCATCGAAGTGACCAAAGGCACCGGCCTCGACTGCGAGACCCGCATCCAGAACGCCTTCCGCAAGATGGTCGAAGTCTGCGGCGCCACGCTGCTGCATATCCACACCCATAAATTCTCGCCTCAGGGCGTGAGCGGTGTTGCCGTGCTCGCCGAAAGCCACATCTCGGTCCACACCTGGCCGGAAATCGGCTATGGCGCTTTTGACGTCTTCATGTGCGGCGATGCCGAACCCTGGAAGGCTGTGGATGTGCTGAAAGAGGCATTTGACACCGACACCGTCGACGTGCGCGAACTGCTGCGCGGCGAGGAACTGGTCGCAAAGGAGGTCGCAGCATGAGCGAGACTTGGATCACCGAACGTCTGCACGATCACTACGCCCAGTCGCTGAAGGTCGAAGAGCTGCTTTATGACAGCAAGACCGAACACCAGCGCCTGAAAGTGTTTCAGAACGGCACCTTCGGCCGCATTCTTACACTGGACGACGTGGTGCAAACCACCGAGGGCGACAATTTCATCTACCACGAGATGCTGACCCACACGCCGATCCTGGCCCATGGCAATGCAAAACGCGTGCTGATCATCGGCGGCGGCGACGGCGGCATGGCGCGCGCGGCGCTGATGCACAAATCCGTTGAACATGTCACCATGGTGGAGATTGACGCGGGCGTGGTGGAATTCTCCAAAGAATACCTGCCGATGCTGAGCGACGGCGCCTTTGACGATCCGCGCCTGAACCTCGTCATCAACGACGGCGCCGCCTTCATGCGCGAGACGACGGACAAGTTCGACGTGATCATCGTCGACAGCACCGATCCGATCGGCCCCGGCGAAGTGCTGTTTACCGATACCTTCTACGGCCACGCCGCCCGCGCGCTGACCAGCGACGGCATCATCGTCACCCAAAACGGCGTGCCCTTCATGCAAGGGGATGAGCTGACCGGCACCCTGCGTGCTTTTCAGGCGCTGTTTGAAGACGCCAGCTGCTATCTGGCGACCATCCCGACCTACGCAGGCGGGCCGATGGCCTTCGGCTGGGGCAGCCACTCCAAAGCGCCGCGCGCCACGGACCTGGAAACTCTGGAAGCGCGTTTCAAAGCCGCAGATCTGGACCCGGGTTACTATACCCCCGAGGTTCACAAAGCCGCCTTTGCCCTGCCCGGCTACGTTAAAAAACTCTTCCCCTGAAACAGGCGAAAGCCCCGGTCCGCGCCGGGGCTCTCGCCTTACGGGATCTGCCTTCTTCTGTTCTGAAAATATCCCGGGGGAATTGGCCGCAGG
>CAJXHQ010000614.1 GCA_913054485.1 uncultured Paracoccaceae bacterium | reverse complement strand
CGGCTATATTAAGGGCAAGTGGAAGATCGCCTCGCTGCAGCCGCCCGGCGCGAAAATTGATCTGAACAACTGGCTGCTTTTCGACCTCGAAAACGACCCGACCGAGATCCGCAACCTGGCGGGTGAGCACCCGGAAATCCTGAAAGAGCTGATCGAGGCTTTTGATGCCGATGCCGAGGCCAATTATGTCTATCCGCTGGACAACCGGACCCTGACAAAGGCGCTGGCCTGGGATCCCAACCGGATCGGCAAAATCAGCCAGACCCATGTGTTCTACCCGGGCACGGAAACCGCCCATCCGGTTCTGGTCAGCCCGCTGGTTGCTGACCGCGACTACGTGCTGACCTGCGCCTTCACCTGGGAAGAGGGGCAGGAGGGTGTGATCTTCGCGCTGGGTGACATCTCGCGCGGGTTTACGGCCTTTGTCTCGGGCGGCGAACTGGTGGTGCATTACAACGGCGGCTTTGTTGTCAAACACGAGGTGCGCCTGCCGCTGACTGCCGGCGAACAGCGGCTGACCTTGCGTCACAGCGCCAAGGGGCGGATGCAGGCCGAGGGGGCGATCACGCTGGACAGCACCGGAGCAGAGACGCAAGCGGCGGATCTGAACATGTCACCCGCCATCCTGCGCCTGATGGGCGAGGGGCTGGACATCGGCCTGGACCGCCGCTTGAAAGTCTGCGGCGAATGTGAGGGCCGCGGCGCCTTTGCCTATCCGGGCCGCATTGACTGGCTGCGTATCGAACCGGGCCCGCAGGCACCGGGAAGCTTTGTCAACATGGCCGAGGAATTGGCACAGCAGGATTGGTAGCCGGACTCAGCCGAGGTCCTGGACCACCTGGTTCAGGACCTCAAAATTTGTCAGAAGAACCTTGCCGTAACTCAGCTGGATAAGGCCTTCTGCCTCGAAGTTTTTCAAGATGAGATTGGTGCGCTGGCGCGACAATCCGATCATGGCTGCCAGCGAATCCTGCGTCAGGTGCAGGTCAATCTCCACCCCGTCCTTGCACCTGCGCCCATAAGAGGTGCCCAGCGCCAGCAGCCGCTGCGCCAGCCGCGCCCGCGGCGAGCCGATGGCAAACTGGTCCAGCACCGAAAAGGCCATCCGCAGCCGGTCGCAGATAATGCCTTGAATTGCATCGCGGAATTCCGGGTGTTCCTCCATCAGTGCCCGGAAGTCCGCCTGCCCCAGCAGGAAGGCTGTCATATCTCCGTCTGCTGTTGCTCCGTGCGGGCTCACTCCTCCGTCAATAGCGGCGAGCAGGCCGAAAATGGCACCCGGTTCCAACAGGCCGATCAGGTGCTCGCGCCCGTCCAGCGAGATGGAAGAGACCCGCAGCACCCCGTCCAGCACGATCACTACGTCCTTGAGGTGTTCCAGACGGTCGGCCAGATGTTCGCCCGGCCGGAATGAGACAACCCGCCCGGTGCGGATCACCTTGCGCACGGTGCCGGGCGGCACGCCGTTCAGCCATGACTGGCCAGAGGCCAGCAGGCTGATGATCGTGTCTTCGGTCCATTCGGCTGTTCGGGTCAGGTCAGCAGGCATAGGATAGAAATAGTATGGGGCGGCCCGGCTGTCATCCGGCGTAGCCGGATCGGCGCTTATGTGCCGGCGTAACGCTGCGGCACTTCGGCGGCACCGTCACGCCAATTGGCGTTGCAGACCGGGCGACCGGTAGGGTGAGCAGGTAAAGGCGGTCAGACGGGATCACACGGGTCCCCAGGATGTCGGACGGAAGAAACCCGGCAAATGACTGGGAATCAGAAGTTTTTGAAACGCTGGCACTGTCACGGCGCCCGAGCTGGCACCGCAGTCCGGGCTGCCGGGCAGTATTTCATTGCCGTTGGGCAGATGGCAGACAGTTTCACCTGCCTTGCCGGCGGCGGGACGGAGCCGTGCGGCGGGCCTGTTTCAGTCTCTCTGCGGCTGCGGGCTTGCCCGACTCGGGGGAAAGGCGCACACTGAGGGCTCAACCGACATTGCGAGGGCGCCCTGGCCGCGCCTGACCCTTGCGCCGAAGCGGCCAGGGGGCTCTCCCGGAGGAACGGAGGACCCCATGACCATTTCTGCACGCCTTAAGCATCACCTGGACGCTGAGGGCATTCCGTATGACATGATCAAACACCCCTATGCGCCGACAGCGGCCGAATGCGCCCAAGCGGCGCATGTGCCGGGCGATCATCTGGCAAAGACGGTGCTGATCCACATGGAGGAGGGCCCGATGGTGGCTGTGGTGCCGTCAAACTATCAGGTCGACCTGCACCAGCTGCAATCCATCATCGACCGCCGCCTGGGGCTGGCTCCCGAAGCGGAAGTCACTGAGGTCTTTGATGATTGCGACCTCGGTGCAGCACCCTGCATTGGCGAGGCCTTCGGTGTCCCCACCGTCATCGACCACAGCCTGACCGGGCTCGACAGGGTCTGGTTCGAGGCCGGC
>CAJXHQ010000613.1 GCA_913054485.1 uncultured Paracoccaceae bacterium | reverse complement strand
TTGGGAAACATGAACTTCACCAGCCCAAGCGCGTTGCTGCGGCTCGGCGGCTGGCGCATGGCGAAAGGGAAGGTTGAGGAGGTGAACTGGGTGAAGTCCACCTCGTTGCGGTTCACCCGGCGGCCCCGCCTGTCGGTGATCTCCAGCTGCCCCTGCGCATGGGGGTTTTCCTTCAGCTGCGGCAGGTATTCCTTTGTCGCGATGGAACGCGGCACGTGCCAGCTGGGGTTGATGATCATGTGTTCCATAATATCGGAAAACTCCGGCGAGCGCCGGTCATGCACATTCTTGCCGATGACCGAGCGGGTCTCGAAGGTCACTGCCCCCTGATCGACAATCTTGGCGGTGAAATCGGTCTGGTTCACCAGGATATGGCGGTCGCCACGCTCCGGATCGAGCCAGCGTTCGCGCTCCATAGCGACGATGACGGACTTCAGGCGCTGTTCGGGAGTCTTGTTGATCTCTGTCACGGTGCCCTTGCCGGCCACGCCATCGGTTTCCAGACCGTGCGCGGCCTGGAAACGCTGAACGGCGTTTTCCAGCGCCAGATCGTAATCCGGCGCCGCGCTGCGGTCGAGGAAACCCATCGTGATCAGGCGGTCACGCAGGGTGATCACACCGGGGCCGCTGTCGCCCGGTTCCATCTTGCGGACCGGGACCGCCGGTCCCCAGCCGCCGGATTGCACCAGCGCCTCAAGCCGCATCTTCTCCTTCATCAGGGCCGAATACTGCGGTGTTGACGGGGCCAGGCTGCGCAGGAAGCTCTCTGGTTTGCTGTCCCGCAGCCCGTTCAAATAGGCCGCGGCGTCCGGCTTCTGGCGTTTTCGCACCATGCCGTCGTCAATCGACGAAGGATCCAGAATGCCGGTCTGCAGCCCGGCGGCGTACTTCAGGAAGGCGCGGCTCATCCTGGCTTCGATCATACCAAGGTCGCGGACGGACCGGGCAGTGCGCAGCATCTCCAGCAGCTGTGCCGCCTCACCCGAATGGTCCGGCAGGCCATGCAGATGGGCATTGCTGAGCGCTGTCAGAAGCGCGCGGCGACGGGAATCGCCTGCGCCGCCCTTTTCCGTCCACAGCGGCTCATAGGCATTCTCACGGTAAAAACCGGCGATGGGGCTGTTGTCCCAGGCCGCTTCTGCGACCGCCTGCTTGAAGCCGGTGACAGAAAGCCCGCTCTGCTGCGGAGCAGCCTGGGCCAGCGCCGCAACACCGGCAAGACCGGCGGCAAGCACGGTGGTTTTCCACGATTTGGAAACAATAAGACGGTGTAACGCGCGCATTCTGTTCAAGTCCCTGACGGCTGATCAATGTCTTCTAAAGACACTTGGCTACATGAAATTCTGGTAAATGACACCCGCAGAAGTCCATTCACGATTGCATCATCTGCCCAGCTTTTGCAGCAGAGACACAGTCCCGGCTTGCTCTGCGCCGATCTGGACTGTGCCCTAGGCCGCAAGATAGGGTTAACAAGGCCCGATGCGCAGAAAATCGCCGAAAATTCCCCGTTCATATCCTGTTTACCAATGAATCCTTTGCCGGAGAATCGATTTGTGGCATAGAATGTTTCCAACTGGGGATAGTTGAGAAACGTCCGTAACATCGGACACAGGCAGGAACGCGTACGGGACGGCGCAGAGAATCATGGCAGGAAATACCACGGGCATCACCCGTCGCGGATTGCTGGGCGCATTCGCGGCTACCGCTTTTACAGCAGCTCCAACCTACTCAGCGGCCGCGGGCTTTTTGCGCGGCGCCGGCGATATCCGCCGCATCCGCATGTATTCGGGCCGCACCGGCGAACGGATCGACCTGATTTACTGGATCGACGGCAAGTACATCAAAGACTCGGTCAAGGAAATCAATCACTTCATGCGCGACTGGCGCAATGACGAAGTGAAGGGCATCGACCTGCGCACCATCGACATCATGGCCGCGTCGCACAATCTTCTGGATGTGAATGAACCCTATATGATGCTGTCTGGCTATCGCAGCCCGCAGACCAATGCCATGCTGCGCCGCCGTTCGCGCGGGGTTGCCAAGAATTCCCTGCACATGCAGGGACAGGCAGCGGATCTGCGGCTCGCCTCCCGCTCTGTCGGCCAGATGGCGAAAGCCGCGCAGGCCTGCCGCGCCGGCGGTGTCGGGCGCTACTATGGCTCAAACTTCGTCCATATGGACTGCGGGGTCGTGCGCAGCTGGAACGGCTGATCACTGATCAATAACTGCCGGCCGGACAGCCCCGGCCGTGAAACCCGCGTGCGTCCCGGCCCGCGGGTTTTTTGATGCGCTGACAGGATGCTCAGTCTCCGCGCAATTTTCCTGCGCAGATTGCGACGGCCGGTCGATTTCCCGTTGCAGCCCGCCCGAGCCCCGGCTATACGGCATCGGCAGGCACCTGTAGCTCAGCTGGATAGAGCGCTGCCCTCCGAAGGCAGAGGCCAGAG
>CAJXHQ010000612.1 GCA_913054485.1 uncultured Paracoccaceae bacterium | reverse complement strand
CAGCGGCTGAACTCCAGCGGCTGGGCCTCGCCCAGAATCATCGGCACCCCGACGGGACCGTAAGCGGCGGCCTCGGCCATCGCGGCCAGCGGATTGATCTCGGTGCGGATCGGCATGTAACCCGCCAGCGGCACACCGCGGTGGCCGGCCAGAACCTCACTCAGGTGCCCGGCCGCGCCGGGACGTTTTGCTTCAAACGCAGCCTTGCGGCGCGCGAAAGCCGCCTTGCGGGCGATGGCTTTGATTTCGGTCAGCGCGGCGGCATCCGTCATGTCATTTCCCTTTTACAGCAGCGCAGTGTTTAGAGCAGCACCATGGCCGCCAGCCCCAGAAAGGCAAAGAAGCCCACCACATCGGTCACAGTGGTCACAAAAGTGCCGGAGGCCAGCGCCGGGTCCACCCCGGCCTTTTCCATTAGAACCGGAACCACCGTGCCGGCAAACCCGGCGACGACCAGATTGACCACCATTGCGGCACCGATCACCGCGCCCAGCATCGGCGAGCCGAACCAGATCAGCCCGACGATGCCCATCACCACCGCAAAGACCACGCCGTTGATCAGCCCCACCAGCACTTCACGCCGCAGCACCCGCCAGATGTTTGATCCGGTAAGATCCTTGGTGGCAATCGCACGCACCGCCACCGTCAGCGACTGGGTGCCCGCATTGCCGCCCATTGAGGCGACGATGGGCATCAGCACCGCCAGAGCCACAAAGGCTTCGATCGTAGCCTCGAACTGGGCAATCACCAGCGAGGCCAGCACCGCGGTGCACAGATTCACCGCCAGCCACGGCAGGCGGCTCTTGGAGGTCTCCGCCACGCTGTCCGACAGCGAGGAGCTTTCGCCCACACCGGCCAGCCGCAGGATGTCTTCCTCGTGTTCCTCGTCCAGAACGGCCATGGCGTCATCGATTGTGATAACGCCGGCCAGCCGGCCCTCGCCGTCGACCACCGGGGCCGAGATCAGGTGATACTGGTTGAAAGCATAGGCCACGTCTTCTTCGTCCTGATCGGCGGGGATGACCTCAAAAACGTCTTCGACCAGATCGGTCAGCAGCACCTCGCGGCGGGTGCCCATGATCTTGCCCAGGGTGACATTGCCGATCGGGTGCATCCGCGGGTTGACGAGCACCACATGGTAGAATTGTTCCGGCAGCTCTTCGGCCTCGCGCATGAAATCGATGGCCTGACCCACGGTCCAATGCTCGGGGGCCATTACCACTTCGCGCTGCATCAGGCGCCCGGCAGAGTTTTCCGGATAACTCAGCGATTGTTCGACAACCGCCCGGTCGGCATCTTCCAGCGCGTCGAGAATGGCTTCCTGCTGCGGTTCCTCCAGGTCTTCGACCAGGTCGACCACGTCATCGCTTTCCAGATCCCGGACCGCTTCGGCAAGAACCTCGGGGCTCAGCGTAGCAATGACCTCCTCGCGGATGCCCTCGTCCAGTTCCGACAGGATCTCGCCGTCAAACTCCTGCCCGTAAAGCCGGATCAGCTGGCTGCGGTCATAGGCGTTGATCTGCTCCAGAAGGTCGGCGATGTCGGCCGCGTGCAGTTCCTCCAGCAGGCCGCTCAGCCGCGCCCGGTCGCCAGCGTCCACCGCAAAGAGGATCGCGGCCACGCGCTTGCTGTCCAGCTCGTAATCGTCCTCGCGCGCGCCGTCGGCTCCGGGTTGGCTGATGCCTGCGTTCATGAGCTGCCCTCTGTTCGTGATTGTTCGCAACCTAGAAGAAGCAGCTACCGGAAAACAATGACAATGGTGCAATTTACCCGCAGATTTGGGGCGCGTATCCTGTGCGGCGCTAGATTACATGTACGGGAGGAGACCCCATGGCCGCTGAATACATCCTGAAAGGGCAAGTGCTGTCCTATACGCAATCACCCTTCGGGGCTGATGCCGATACAGCCACCCGCCTGGATGAGGCCGTGGCCATCAAGGATGGCAAGGTGGCCGGGCGCGGAACCTTCGCGGACATGCAGGCGCTGCTGCCCGGTGCGGAAGTGACCGATCACGGGGACAAGCTGATCACCGCCGGCTTTGTCGACGCCCATGTGCACTATCCGCAGACCGCAATGATCGCCAGCTGGGGCAAACGGCTGATCGACTGGCTGAACAGCTATACCTTCCCCGAGGAGATGCGCTTTGCCGACCGCGCCTACGCGGATGAGATCGCCAATCGATATCTCGACCTGACCGCCGCCCATGGCACCACCACGGTGGCAAGCTACTGCACCATCCATCCCGAAAGCGTCGATGCGATCTTTACGGCGGCGCAAGCGCGCGGCGCGCGAATTGTGGCGGGCAAGACCTGCATGGACCGCAACGCACCAGACGGCCTGCGCGACACGGCCCAGACCGGCTATGACGGCAGCAAGGCGCTGCTGGAGAAATGGCACGGGGTCGACCGGCTGTCCTACGCTATCACGTCGCGGTTTTTACCCACTTCAACGGC
>CAJXHQ010000611.1 GCA_913054485.1 uncultured Paracoccaceae bacterium | reverse complement strand
CAGTCAGAATGCGCGCTACTCCTTCCGGGGTGAAAACGACTTTGCCGATTTCACCGACCTGATGAGCGGCGAACGCTTCCGGGTGCAATGGGTGCTGGATACCCAGCGCAATGGCGTCTGGATGAAGGTAAACCCCTTTGGCGGCACAGTGACTTATTTCTGTGCGCTGCAAGGCGCGCAGTAGCCGGGTCTCAGAAATCGAACAGATCTTCGAGGAAGCCGCCGCGTTTCTTCTTCTTGTAGTGTTTCTCCTCGCGGTATTCCTGCCGCGGGGCTGCTTGCGGCGCTGCGGCCGCGAGGGCGGAGCGGTCGATGATTTTGTCCAGCTCACCCCGGTCCAGCCACACGCCACGGCATTGCGGGCAATAGTCGAACTCCACGCCGGAGCGGTCGCTTATCACAAGCGGGGTGCCATCAATCGGACATTTCATCGGCGATTTCTCCTCTGGTTGCTCCAGTGTGATCTGGGCACCGGCGGAGGCTTTCGCAACCCCGCCGGCCTGAGGAGGCGGAGCGCTGCCTAGCGCACCACATGCACCGCGCAGGCGGCATGGCGCACGACCTGGCTGGCGGTGGAACCAAGCAGGAGATCCTGCATGCCGGGGCGGTGCGACGCCATGATGATCAGGTCTGGTTTGTTGATGTCAGCCCAATCCAGGATCGACCGGCCGGAGTGGCCTTCAATCACGATGGCCCGCGCATTGGGCAGCTCTGCGGCAAGGCTCGCCAGCTCGTTCTCGATGGCCCGCCGGGCCTCTTCCATATAGCCGGTTGGCATATATGAAATCGCATAGGCTGGGATATGTTCGATGACGTGCAGAAGCGTGACCTGACCTTCAGCCGTGGACAAGAGCCCTGCAAGTTTCAGCGGCGCAGAGACATCGCGCTCGGGGTCAAAGGAAATCGGGACTAAGATATTGTGATACATGGAAGCCTCCTCTCTGAGAACATCCCAATGGTAGCACGGGCACGCAGCCTTTCCTTGATTCAGGTCAGGCCGCGCCTTGCGATCAAAAGGTGGCAGCCACGTCGTACATCACCGGCTCGAAACTGCGGCAAAGCGCGTTAAGCCTGCGGTTGCGGTCGCGCATCTCCGGGGTGCGCAGCATGGCCATGAAATCTTCGCGGCGGCGCCATTGCGAGTAATTGGCGATACGGGTCTGGGCGTCGTTCACATGCAGGCCGGCTGCAATAAAACCCGGCTGTTTGGAGATAAACTCCGCATAGGCTTCGTTCAGCGCATCCATCAGGTCCTGGCAGGTGCCCGGGGTCATCTCGAATGTGGTGATTACGGTCTGGATATCGGTGTTATTGGCGATGGTTGGCATTATTTCCTCCCTTGGCTGTCTTCAGCCTAAGCCGGGGGCGGGGGCGGGGGCCAGTGTTTTTGCAGATTGCACCCGCTGTCCGCCGCCGCTACCCCTTGGATCGTCTCAGCCCGCAGGAGCTCCCGATGACCGATCCGATCCGCCCCACCGATGACCAGGCGCGCGGCCTGGCCCGCAGGCTGATGGCTGATGCCCGTTTTACCTCTCTCGGTGTAGTCCAGCCGGGCGGGCTGCCTCTGGTCACCCGCGCCGGTTTCGGGCTCAGCCCCGCAGGGGCGCCGATGGTCTTCATCTCATCCCTTGCGGCCCATACCCAGGCGCTGCGCCAAAACCCGGCATGCTCCATGCTGATAGGAGAGCCGGGCGGCAAGGGCGATCCGCTGACCCATCCGCGGCTGTCGCTGTTCGGGCGGGCGGCTTTCACCGGACCGGGAGAGCAAGGCCACGCCGAAATGGCCGCGTCCTACCTGCGCGGCCATCCCAAGGCTAAGCTCTATATCGCGTTCCCCGATTTTGCCTTTGCCCTTCTGCAAGTGGAAGCTGCGCATCTGAACGGTGGCTTCGGCAAGGCGTTTCACCTGACCCCGCAAGACTTGGGTATCAGCGGCTGATCACTTGTCCATCCGCATGGTGACCTGAACCTCACCCTGGGCCGCTTCAGGCCAGTGCAGCTGCACCTCATCCCCATTGGCCCCCTGTTCCAGCTGCACATATGGCAGCGCGTAGAGCGTGCCGCTGCCGCTGACCGCGCCGATGGCGATCACACTGTCCACCCCGCGGGCACGGCCCTGGAACGGCAATTCTCCGTCCGGGCTGACGGTCCATGTGGAGGCCGCACTGTTCTGGTCATGGCGCACCCGCAGCGGGTTTGACGGCTGGGCCGTCACATTGTGGTAGGTATTGCCCTCGTAGAAGACATTTTTGGTCCGGGAGAAATCCAGATCCGAGAAGCTGGTATCGACCCGCTCTGCCCGGTCGATGCCGCCCAGGACCGATCGGAACTTGTTGCCGCTGACAGAGACCCCGTTCAGATAGTGCCCTGTGCCATAGGGTTTCACCACGAGATAGCTGAACCAGGGGGCCACATCGCCGGACAGGAAGACATTGTCCGAGACCGAAAGGGCG
>CAJXHQ010000610.1 GCA_913054485.1 uncultured Paracoccaceae bacterium | reverse complement strand
AGGGCACCAGCCATGGCAATGGCGGCGTGCTGGCCTCCTGTTCAGTGGTGCCGGTCACCGGGCCGGGCCTGTGGAAGAAGGCGCCGAAGATGCTGCTGGATCCCAGCCAGCCGCTGTTCATGCGCTGGAGCTATTTTCCCAAGCTGGTCCCCTGGCTGCTGAAATACATGAGCCATGCCAACGCAGAGGACACCCGCCGGATTGCCGCGGCCCTGATGCCGATCGTCGGCGACAGCCTGAACGACCACTTGCAGATGGCTGCCGGGACGGGTGCAGAAAAGCACCTGAAGGAAAGCGATTACACCTTCGTTTACAACAACCGCGCCCATTTCAACGAGGACGCCTTCGGCTGGGGCCTGCGCCGCGACCATGGCTTCAAATGGGACGAGCTGGAGGGCCAGGCCTTCCGCGACTACGACAGTATCTTTGCGCCTGAATTCGGTTTTGGCGCGCGGCTGAAGGGCCACGGCACGATCACTGACCCCGGCCAGTACGTCAAAGACCTCGCCGCGCACGTGGAGGCCAAGGGCGGCCGTATCATCAAGGCGGCGGTTGAGGATTTTGCACGCGAGAACGGCAAGATCACCGGCGTGCGCGCGGGCGGCGAGACCATTGCCTGTGACGAGATGCTCCTCGCCCCCGGACCCTGGGCCAAGGAACTTTCCGCGAAGCTCGGAATTTCCGTACCACTGGAGGCAGAACGCGGCTACCATCTGGAACTATTGGAGCCTTCGGCGATGCCAAAGGCCCCTGTGATGGTTGCAGCGGCAAAATGTGTGGTGACGCCGATGGAGGGACGGATCCGGCTCGCGGGTATCGTGGAGTTCGGCGGCATGGAGGCCGGTGCCTCGAAGGGCCCGCTGAACCTGCTGCGCAAGAACGCCCGCCGCATCCTGCCCGGTGTCACCTGGAAAGACGAAGTTGAATGGGTCGGCTACCGCCCTGCCCCGGCGGATTCCATCCCCGTCATCGGCGCGGTTCCTGGCCTGAAAGGCGCCTACACCGGCTTCGGGCATCACCATATCGGCCTGACTGGCGGCCCCAAGACGGGGAGACTGCTGGCGCAGATGATCTCTGGCACGACGCCCAATACCGACATGAGCGTCTACAGCCCCGCGCGCTACAAGACCTGAATTCCAACCCAAGCCCCGCAATAAAGCGGGCAGAATTGACCACAGGGAGACTACCATGAAGAAACTTACCAAACTGCTGGCAGCCACCGCGCTGACCGCCGCATCCGCGCTTCCGGCCGTTGCCGAGACCTGGGACATGCCGATGGCCTATTCGGCCTCCAACTTCCACTCGGCCACCGGTGCGGAATTTGCCCAGTGCGTGACCACCGGCACCGGCGGCGAGATCGAAATCAAAACCCACGCGTCCGGCTCGCTGTTCAAAGGTGCCGACATCAAGCGCGCCGTGCAGACCGGCCAGGCCCCGATCGGCGAACGCCTGCTGTCCGGCCACCAGAACGAGAACGCCCTGTTCGGCTTTGACTCGATCCCCTTCCTGGCGACCTCTTTCGACGACAGCGACAAGCTGTGGAAAGCCGCCAAGCCGAGCCTCGAAAAGCTGCTGGCCGAACAGAACCTGACCCTGCTTTACGCTGTGCCGTGGCCGCCGCAGGGCCTGTACTTCAAGAACGAAGTCACCTCGGTTGCGGACATGAAGGGCATCAAGTTCCGCTCGTACAACAACGCGACCTCGCGTCTGGCAGAGCTGACAGGCATGCTGCCGGTGACCATTGAAGCGGCTGAAATCAGCCAGGCATTTGCCACTGGCGTTGCGGACTCCATGGTCTCCTCCGGCTCCACCGGTTACGACCGCAAGGTCTGGGAATCGCTGAACTACTTCTACGAAGTGGACGCCTGGCTGCCGCGCAACTACGTCTTCGTGAACTCCGATGTCTGGGGCGGCGTATCCGAGGCCAACCAGAACGTGATCAAGGGCTGCGCCCAGCTGGCCGAATATGCCGGCAACTGGCGCTCCAAGGAATACACCGGCTTCACCCTGCAGGGTCTGCGCGACGGCGGCATGACTGTCGGCCCGGCTTCCGATCAGATGGTTGGCGAACTGAAAGCCATCGGCGACACCATGACCGCTGAATGGCTGGAGAACGCCGGCGACGAAGGCAAAGCCATCGTCGATGCCTTCCGCGCGATGCAGTAATCCAAACTGATACGGGCGGCGCCACTCACGCGCCGCCCGTATTTTATCAAAAATACTAAAAACGACGGGGATGACATGACTGTGCTCAGGGGGCTCCGCTCCGGACTGGATTTTCTATACCTTGTGGCAGGCATTCTTGCGGCCTGCTGCCTCATCGCAATCTTGGGCCTCATCGTCGTGCAGATGCTCGCCCGCTGGACCGGGGAGGTCTTTCCCGGCGCGCCGGACTATGCCGGCTATGCCATGGCGGGGGCATCTTTTCTGGCCTTTGCCAACGCACTGAACCGCGG
>CAJXHQ010000609.1 GCA_913054485.1 uncultured Paracoccaceae bacterium | reverse complement strand
CCATTCCCCTTTCCTGAAATACTCGGGGGGAGCCGCGCCAGAGGCGGGGGCAGAGCCCCGCGCGCCACACGCAGTGCGGCGCCATGCCTGCCGGGCTGGCCAGCCTTCCGGGCTGGACAACAGCCGCAAAATCCGCTGTTACCGCTTGTGACCGACAGACAGGATCCGTGATGACCGCTACACCGCTTTCCCTTGCCGCCCGCGCCGAAGAGGTGCTGCGCACCGCTGACGGGGCAGAGAAAACCGCCCTGTCGCGCCGCCACGCCGCCGCCTGGTTCGCCTCCCGCCGCGGTGAAACGCCCCCAATTCCCATTGGCACCGCCAGCCCGCCGCTGCGCCCGGCGCGGCCCGAAGAACCTGAATTGCTGGATCCGCGCGATGTGCCCAAACGCAAGCCCGGCACACCGGCGGGACGGATCGCACTGCTGCATGCGGTGGCGCATATCGAGCTTAACGCGGTCGATCTGCACTGGGACATCATCGCCCGTTTTGCCCATGTTCCGATGCCCATGGGGTTTTATGACGACTGGGTGAAATCCGCAGATGAGGAAAGCAAGCATTTCAACCTGATCTGCACCTGCCTGGAGGATCTGGGCAGCCACTATGGCGCCCTGCCCGCCCATGCCGGCATGTGGCGCGCCGCCGAGGACACCGCCGAAGACCTGATGGGCCGCCTGGCTGTGGTGCCCATGGTGCTGGAGGCGCGCGGCCTGGACGTGACGCCGGGGATGATCACCATCTTCCGCAAGGCCGGACTCACCAAGGCGGTAGAGGCGCTGGAGGTGATCTATGGCGAGGAGGTTGGCCACGTCGCCTATGGCTCAAAATGGTTCCACTTCCTCTGCGGGCGGGAGAATCAGGATCCCAAGGAAGTGTTCCACAGATTGGTGCGCACCTATTTCCACGGCGCGCTGAAACCGCCCTTCAACGAGGAGAAACGGGCCGAAGCCGGGCTGCCGCCGGATTTCTACTGGCCGCTGGCCGATGAAACGCCGCAGCGCAAACGGGGATGACACCGGGCCCGCCTGGGCCGCCCCGCCTCGCTTGGGCGAAAATCCGCCTATATCCCGGCCTTGCCCCCGCCAGCCCCGGCTAAATGGTCAACAGACTTGCCCTGAAGCAACCTGCTGGCTATTCACTCTGGCTCAGGGGGAGTTGCTCTGCTGCCGCATTCAGCAACCGCCAGACAGGGACGACAGAAGGATCAGCACGTGCGCACACGTCTGGCTATTAGAATACACGCGCAACTGGAACACTGGTTTCCGGAGCGCCGGGTCTTTCTGAAATCGGACAATGACACCCGTTTCATCCGCCTGCGCTCTGAAACACAGTTCTTTGCCTATTTCGGTGCCGCGGCTGTCATTGCCTGGACCATTGTCGCCTCTTCCATCGTACTGATGGACAGTATCGGATCGGGCAATTTCCGCGAACAGGCCAAGCGTGACCAGGAGACCTACCGGGCGCGACTCAATGCATTGTCCGGCGAGCGGGACGCGCGCGCCGAAGAGGCGCTGGCGGCACAATCGCGTTTCAATGCAGCACTGAAGCAGATTTCAGTCATGCAGTCGGAACTGCTGGCCTCGGAGACCCGCCGTCTGGAGCTGGAGACCGGGCTGGAAGTGGTGCAGGCCAACCTGCGCGAGGTGATGCAGCAGCGGGAAAGCGCCCGCTCGGCGCTGGCGGATCTGCAGCAGGACACTGAGGCAGCGGCGGATGGCAAAGTGCCGCTGCAGGCCGGATCGCCGGTGCAGCTGGCCTTCCTCACCGGAGCGCTTGAAGAGACCGCGGTTGAACGCGACACCATTCTGGCCGATGCGCAAAGCGCGCTGGATGCCCGGGACGCGCTGGAGCTGGAGCTGCGGCTTTCGGCAGAGCGCAACGACCAGATTTTCCGCCAGCTGGAAGAAGCAATGGCGATCTCGGTCGAACCGCTGGACAAGATGTTCCGCTCGGCCGGCATGCCCACCGACCGGATCCTGGATCAGGTGCGGCGCGGCTATAGCGGCGAGGGCGGTCCGCTCAGCCCTTTAGCAATGTCGACCCGGGGTGAGGAACCCACCCCGGACGAGCTGCGCGCCAATTTGCTTTTGAACCAGATGGACAAGCTGAACCTCTACCGGATGGCCGCTGAACAGGCGCCCTTTTCGGTACCGGTGAACCTGGGCGTGGTGCGCCAGACCTCGGGGTTCGGCTACCGCCGCGACCCCAAGACCGGCGGCCGCCGGATGCACAAAGGGTCCGATTTCGCCGGCGCTCAGGGGACCAATATCTACGCAACTGCAGATGGAGTGGTCACCAAAGCGGGCTGGAGTTCCGGCTATGGCAGGCTGATCACCATCCAGCATGCATTCGGCATTGAGACAAAATACGCTCATAACTCCAACCTGCGCGTAAAGGTCGGTCAAAGGGTCTCGCGCGGGGATCACATTGCTGATATGGGTAACACCGGACGGTCGACCGGGACC
>CAJXHQ010000608.1 GCA_913054485.1 uncultured Paracoccaceae bacterium | reverse complement strand
ATCAAGCATGAATACGGCTTTACGCCGAAGATCGAAGGCCGCGACACCGGCGACTGGGTTCTGATCGATACCGGCGATGTCATCGTCCACGTGTTCCGCCCGGAAGTGCGCGAGTTCTACCAGCTCGAGAAGATGTGGCAGCCCGCCGCGGCCAGCTGATCCGCCCGGCCCCGCGCCTGAGGCGGGCCGTCACAAGAGGGGCAAGACCCGATGCGCGTGCATATTTGCGCGGTTGGCCGCCTGCGGGCCGGCCCCGAGAAGACCTTGATCGACGACTACCTTGTCCGGTTCGGAAATGCGGGCCGCCAGCACGGGCTGGGTCCTGCCAAGGTGATCGAAATTGAGGACAAGAAGAACGCCGGCATGGGCGCCGAGGCGGCGTTGCTGCGCAAGGCATTGCCCAGGGGCGCGCTGATCTGCACGCTGGATGAGCGCGGCAAAGTGATCTCCTCTCCTGACTTCGCACAGAAGCTGGCCGGCTGGCGCGATGCGGGGCGCCAGGATCTGGCGCTGATCATCGGCGGCGCCGACGGGATCGACCCGTCTCTGCGCGCAGAAGCGGATTTTTCGATTTCTTTCGGCAAGATGGTCTGGCCGCATATGATGGTGCGGCTGATGCTGGCCGAACAGGTCTACCGCGCGGCAACAATCCTTGGCGGCAGCCCCTATCATCGGGCCTGATACGGGCTTGCACTCCCCGGAGGGGATATTTCAGGCAAGAGGAAAGCTCAGGGGAGCGTGAGAACGTGGGTGACTTCGCTCCAACCCTCGGTGTTGCAGCGGGCCTGGATCTGTACCTGTGCGGTGCCGTCCGGCAGGGTCACGCTGCCAAGCGAGCGGGTGAAGGGCTGCTCCTGTTCGTGCGGGTGGTGCAGTACGCGCAGGCCAAGTTCCTTGCCGTCCATATCCAGCACCCGCCAGCCATCGGCATAGTGGTCCCAGCCGGTATCCGGATGGGAAAGGGTGACGCTGAAGCTCCAGCTGCTGCCGCTCTGGCGGGCTGTTGCTGTCTCGATCATGGGCGCATCGGCCAGCGCCGGGGCGGTAAGAAGGCAGGTGAAGAGGGCAAGGTATCGCATGGCCGCAGAGTAACGGCCGCAGCCGCCGCTTGCGGTCACTTTGCCGTGTTTGGCGGCGTGCCCATCAGAACTTCGCGCGATTGCGAGGCAAATTCGCGACGGTAGAGCACGGCGGCGGTGATCAGCGTGGCAGCTAGCAAGGGCGCCGCGCCAGCCAGCCAGGCTGCAGCTGCCAGGGCAAAATAGGTCGCGCGCAGTCCTCGGTTGAAACTTCGGGCTGCGGTGATGCTCAACTCGGCGGCCTGGGCCGCGCGCGGATAGGCCAGCGGATCGTCAGGCTCATTCGGCACCGATCCCATAACCACAGAGCAATAGCCGAACAGACGGTTGGCCCAGACAAATTTCAGGAAGGCATTGGTCAGCAGGAGGATCACGGCCAGCACCTTGATCTCCCAGACGAAGGCCGGGGTTTCGCCCAGGGCAAAATCCTTGGCAACGCCTGCGATGCGCTCGGCGTTGCCGATCATTGCCAATCCGCCGCCGATCGCGATCATGGTGGCAGAGGTGAAGAAGGCGGTGCTCTGCCTCAGATGGCCGACCAGCGCGGAATCAAACATCCGCGGCTGCCGTGTCACCATCTGCTCCATCCAGAGCCGCCGGTAATCTGCCATCAGGAAGGAGACTGAAGGGCGGTCGGCCGCCGGGCTTTCGATCCGCCAGCCGATCCAAAGCCAGATCCCGATCAGGAAGCCCAAGGCCGCGAAATCTAAGGCGGAAAACAAGCTGAGGCGTTCGATCATTATCATGGGTGCACCCTAGCGGGGGAAATGGGAACTTGCCAGATGGCAATCATTGGTAATATAATCTTACCAATCCAGGAGGCCGCCATGCAGATGCCCTTACCAGATCAAGCGATCCTGTCCCGCAAGGCGCATCTTGCCCGGCGGCTGCGGTATGTTTTGCCCGATGATGCGGTCGTCGAGGATGAGATGGAGACCCGCGTCTACGAGTGCGATGCGCTGACCGCCTATAAATGCCCGCCGCTGCTGGCGGTGCTGCCGCGCACAACGGAAGAAGTCTCGGCGGTGCTGAAGATCTGTCATGCGGAAGGCGTGCCCGTTGTGCCGCGCGGGTCCGGCACCTCGCTGGCAGGCGGTGCGCTGCCAACTGCGGACAGCGTGATCCTGGGCACGGCACGGATGAACCAGGTGCTGGAGACGGATTACGGCAACCGTTTTATCCGGGTGCAGTCAGGGCGCACCAATCTGAGCGTCACGGGAGCCGTGGAGGAAGAGGGGTTTTTCTATGCGCCCGATCCCTCCAGCCAGCTGGCCTGTGCGATTGCGGGCAATATCGGTATGAACTCTGGCGGGGCGCATTGCCTGAAATACGGCGTCACCACCAACAACCTGCTGGGTGTTACCATGGTGCAGAAGGATGGCACCGTTGT
>CAJXHQ010000607.1 GCA_913054485.1 uncultured Paracoccaceae bacterium | reverse complement strand
GATGGCGCGGGCCAGTGCCACCCGCTGGCGCTGGCCGCCGGACAGTTCGGCCGGCTTCCGGTGCAGGAATTCGCGCAGCTCCACACGGTCCGCGGCTTGCATCACACGCTCGTCATGGGAGGCGTTGTCGATGCCGCGCACCTTCAGGGGAAAGCGGATGTTTTCGTAGACGTTCATGTTCGGGTAGAGCGCGTAGGACTGGAACACCATGGCCACATCGCGGTCCTTGGGCTCCATGTCGTTGACGCGGGTGCCGTCGATCAGGATCTCTCCGTCGGTGACATCCTCCAGCCCGGCGATCATCCGCATGGTGGTAGTCTTGCCGCAGCCCGAAGGGCCCAGCAGCACGAGGAATTCCTTGTCAGCGATGGTCAGGTCGAAATTCTCGACCCCGACAAAGCTGCCCCAGCGCTTACCGACATTGCGGAGCTGAATTTCGGCCATTTCCCAGAGTCCCCCCGGTAGAATCATTTTGCATACGTTTGCAAAACTCTATTCTTGTTGCATCAAATCTGGCAAGACTTTTTTGCATACGTATGCAAGAATACCGTCGATGCCGCGATTCCCACAGGCGGACAATATGGCAAGACTTTGTTTTTAAAAGGAAAGACATGAAGGACCTTCAGGCAGAAAAGCAGATCGTGCGCGACTTCTACCGGGCATTGGATCAGGCGGACCCCGCCGGAATACCCTCTGTCATGGAGGAATTCTGCGCCAAGGATCTGCTGTGGCGCGGCTTTCACCCCTTCGATGAAATCCGCGGCGCAGCCGAAGCGGGCCGGACCTTCTGGCAGCCGCTGCGCCAGAACCTCACCCGGATGCAGCGCCGGATCGACATCTTCTTTGCCGGCCAGAACCGCTTTGACGACCCGGGCGGCACCTGGGTCTGTTCGATGGGGCATCTGATGGGGCTGCACGACGGTGCGTGGCTGGGCATCCGCCCGACCGGCAAGATGGCCTTCCTGCGCTACTGTGCCTTCCACCGGGTCGAGGAGGGGAAAATCACCGAGACGGCGATGTATTTCGACATCCCCCAGCTGATGCTGCAGGCCGGGCTGCAGCCCTTCCCGGTGCAGACCGGGGCACAGCTGGTGCAGCCCGGCCCGCAGACCCACGACGGGCTGCTGTTCGGTGCCCAACCCGCAGAAACCGGCGAAAAAACCCTCGCCGCAATTGAGGCGATGATCACCGACCTGGGCCAATGGGACAGCGGCATGTCGCTGGAAGAAGAACTGGCCCAGACCTGGAATGACGACATGATCTGGTGGGGTCCGACCGGGATCGGCGCCACCTACACAATCGAACGCTATGCCAAACAGCACTCCGGCCCGTTCCGCGCCGCTTTTGCCGAACGCTCCAAAACCGGCCACATCTGCCGCATGGCCGAAGGCCACTACGGCGGCTTCTTCGGCTGGCCCAACTTCACGGCCCGCCACACCGGCGGCTTCATGGGCATGCCCGGCAGCGACACCCGCGGCGAATTCCGGGTGATCGACATCTACCGGCGCGGCGGTGATAAGCTGTCCGAGAACTGGATTTTCATCGACCTTTTGCATTTCTGGAAGACGCAAGGGGTGGATATCCTGGCACGCACAACGGGGATCGAAGGCGCATGAAGATCGACGCACATCACCATCTTTGGGACCTCTGCAAGGTTCACTACCCCTGGCTGATGGAAAAAGGGGCACCGCGGTTCTTCGGGGATCCTGCTCCGATCCAGCGCGACTATCTCATTGAAGAATTCCGCCGCGACGCCGCCGCCCAGGGATTTGGCGCATCGGTGCATATCCAGGTCGGTGCCGCCGACGGCTGGCAGGAAGCCGCGTGGGTGCAATCCGTCGCTGATGCCAGCCCGGACTGGCCGATGGCGCAGGTGGTTTTCTGCGATCTGACTGCCCCGGGCCGCGAGGCGCTGCTTGACCGTTTCCAAACGCTGCCCACCGTGCGCGGCGCCCGCCAGATCGTCGGCCGCGCCCCGGGCGAAGACGCGCAAACCGGCACCAATACGCTGCTGGATGATCCGCGTTTTCTCGCCGGCCTGCAGGAGCTGGGCCGCCGCGGCCTGTCTTTCGATCTGCAGCTCCTGCCCGAGCTGATGGAAAAAGCTGCCGCCGTCCTGGCGCAAGCGCCGGACACCAAGGTGGCGCTCTGCCACGCCGGCTCGCCGCACGACCGCAGCACAATGGGGCTGAAGAGCTGGGAAAAGGCACTGGGCTCCCTGTCAGCACTTCCCAATGTCACCTGCAAGCTGTCAGGATTGGGCATGTTCGACCATGGCTGGACCCCGGACGGAATACGCCCGATTATATTGACCTGCCTGGAGCAATTCGGACCGAAACGCTGCATGTTTGGCTCCAACTTTCCTGTCGACAGCCTCAGTTCCGGTTATGCAGATTTGTCTGCGGCCCATCGTGCCATCCTGCCGCGAACCCAACAGGACCAGGTATTTGGCGCCACCGCCGCCGAATTCTAC
>CAJXHQ010000606.1 GCA_913054485.1 uncultured Paracoccaceae bacterium | reverse complement strand
GCCTTCAGGGTTGGGCGTGGCGCCGCGCTGACGCGCGGCGCGGGCCCCGGCTGCGCCGGCGCCTGAAAGAACGGCTGAGGAGGCGGTTCAGGGGCAGGTCTGCCCCCAAACGCGCCGGTGCCAGTGTGACAGGGTGTTTTGCGCGTCAAGGCGCTGCGCCCGCGCGGAACGCGCGGCGGCCTGACGGCCGGCCTTGACCCGCCAAACACCCGGCGGGTTACTTCGGGAGGGCGGCGCGCTCGTCTTTGGTGAGGATGCGCGGCGCGGCTGCGGGAGACCCGTCTGCGCGGAAAAACGGCGTGTTTTTCCAGCTTCCGGAAAGGAAGGCGGCCAGCATGCGTGCCAGGATGCCATAGGCCATGCGCGCAGCCCCTTCGGTTTTGGGCGGCTTGCCGGGCGCCTGGGGCATGAAGGCGCGGGCGCGGACCTTGCCCAGGGCCGCCTTGTCCTCAAACAGATCAGCACGCAGGCCGGCGAAGGGGAAGCTGCGTTTGGCGCTGGTATTGGCAAAGGGCGTGCCGCAGCAGCCGGCGTACCAGCGCAGGGTGCCCCTGGGCGAGAGGCGCAGCAGGCGCAGGTGGTCTGCACCTTGGGTGATGGTGATGGCATCCGGGGAGAGCTGGAACAGATCGACCGGCTCCGGCGCGGGATCGGGCTGGTTGTGGACCAGCTCATTGGCGCGGCAGGAGGCGCAATAGCAGACCAGCCGGGTGCCTGCCTTCAGGCCATCCGCGCTGATATGGCCGCGGAAGGCGCCGCAATTGCAGGAGAAATCCGCGCCTTCCCCCATCGGGTCAGGCGGCGTTCTTATTGGCGGGTTTGCGCGGCTTTTTCGGCGCCGGGCCGGCATTGGCATTCATGAAGTCGATCACCAGCGGGCGGATATTGTCGCGCCAGCTGCGGCCCGCGAAGATACCGTAATGGCCCGCACCCGGTTCAACATGGGAGGCTTTCTTACTGTCCGGCAGGCCGGTGCAGAGATCCAGCGCCGCGATGCACTGGCCGGGAGCCGAGATATCGTCCTTGGCGCCCTCGACTGTTTTCACCGCCACGGTGGTGATCTTGCTCATGTCGACCTTATGGCCATTCACCACAAATTCGTTGCGGGCGATCTCGCGGTTTTTGAAGATGCGTTCGACGGTGGAGAGGTAGAATTCGGCCGGCATGTCCATCACGGCGAGGTATTCGTCGTAGAAGCGGTTGTGGGCGTCGTGATCGGAGGCTTCACCGCGGGTGACGCGCATGATCTGGTCGTTGAAGGCCTTGGAGTGGCGCTCACCGTTCATCGACATGAAGGAGGCCAGCTGCAACAGGCCCGGATAGACCATGCGGCCGACGCCTTTGTATTTGAAGCCGACCCGCTGGATCATGGTTTCTTCCAGCTGGCCCATGGTGACGCGGCGGCCAAAATCGGTCACGTCGGTGGGGGTCGCATCCGGGTCCTCGGGGCCGCCGATCAGGGTCAACGAACGCGGCTGCGCCTTGGGCTCCTGCTCCGCCAGATAGGCGGTGGCGGCCAGGGTCAGCGGCACCGGCTGGCAGACAGCGACCACATGAGTTTCCGGGCCCATTTCGCGCATGAAATCAACCAGGTAGAGCGTATAGTCTTCGACGTCGAATTTACCTTCGGAGACCGGGATATCGCGGGCATTGTGCCAGTCGGTGACATAGACCTCGCAGTTGACGATCAGCGATTTCACGGTGGAACGCAGCAGGGTGGCGTAATGGCCGGACATCGGCGCAACCAGCAGCACTTTGCGGGGCTGTTCCTCGCGGCCGTTGACCTTGAAATGAATCAGATCGCCAAATGGGCGTTCGACCACGGTCTCGACATCGACCAGATGGTCCTTGCCGTCTTCGCAGGTGAAGGTGCGGATGCCCCAGTCGGGTTTCACCACCATGCGCTGGTAGGTGCGTTCGGTCACCTCGCCCCAGGCGGCCATCCAGCTGAGCATCGGGTTCGGCGTGGCGGCGAAGACCGGATAGGAGGCCATGGACTGTGCCGTGGCGCCCATCCACTGCGTGGTATTGCGCATGCTCTCCATCCAGTCGTAAGTCATCATATAGCGCATAGCTGGCCTTCCTGTTCTTCTGCCCGGTCACGGTCACCCGGTAATTTTATTTCGCCCTATCGGACCTTTCGTCGCTTTGCCGTAACATGGGCATGACGTTATTCTGCATAGCAGAAAAAGTGAAAGGGTTTCCTTAAAATGACAACAGGCAGCGGTTTAACAGAAGGTGTTTCTTCGGAACATGTTGATCGGCTTAAGGAAAACATGGATCGGGTGGAGCAGCTCTCCAAACGCCTGATCGAGGCGCTGTCGCAGAAGAAACCGCATAACCCGGCTTTGGATGGTCCGAATCAGGAGCTTTATGCACGTGCAGCAACCGCCTATTGGGCACAGGCGCTGGAAAACCCGGCGCAATTGCTGGAGCAGCAGCTTAAATACTGGTCGCAATCGGTGATGAATTTCGCCGAGGC
>CAJXHQ010000605.1 GCA_913054485.1 uncultured Paracoccaceae bacterium | reverse complement strand
AGAACTCGCTCCGCTCGCTCAAGAACCGGCACCGGGATTGCCGCATTGTGCGTCGCAAGGGTCGCGTCTACGTGATCAACAAGACCCAGCCCCGCTTCAAAGCGCGCCAGGGCTAAGCGATACGCCTCACGGCTGACGTTTCAGAAACCGCACCTTCCGGGTGCGGTTTTTTTGTGTCAGGTTCCCGCCCATGTCCGGATATGCCTCCCTCACGCTGCATCAGTACCGCCGCCTGCAAACCCGCGCCCTGCGCAGCGAGAGGGCCGCCGTTTTCCGCATCCGCGAAGGCAGCAAGAAAATGGCGCTCGGCGGGCAGCAGGCAGAGTTTTCCGAATCGCAGCTGGGGCTGATCGCGCCCCGCGCGCCGTTGGATATCGAAAACCGCCCCGGGCCGCGCGGTGTCTACAAGGCCTCCGCCATCGCCCTGCCCGATGGGATCGCAGAATCGTTTTCCGGCTGTGAAAGCAACCCCCTGGGACGCAGCGCCGCCCGCCACGCAGGCGACTCTTTCAATCGCGCCGAATCCCTGCTGCAAGACCCCGCCACCCCTGCGGCGGTGAAGGACCACGCCGCCCGCGAGGTGCTGCTGTGGCTCGCCGAAGACGGAATCGTCTTCCCGCCGCCGCCGCCCAAGGGCCTGGAAGACCGGCTGCGCGCCATGATCTCGGCTGATCCGGCGGCCGGCTGGAAAGCGGACCAGGCCGCCGCCACCCTGGCCCTAAGCCCCGCAACGCTGCGCCGCCGGCTGGCGGGCGAAGGCGTCAGCTTCTCAGAAGTGCTGGGGGATGTGCGGATGATCCACGCGCTCACCCTGTTGCAAGCCACCTCATTCCCCATCGCCCGCGTGGCCGAGGAATGCGGTTATGCTTCGCCGTCGCGGTTCGCCGCCCGCTTCCGCGCCCGTTTCGGCTGCGCCCCGGCCGCGATCCGCGCGCCTGCGATTGAGCGCACCGGCACCGAAGTTGAGCGCAGCGGCACCGCCTGACGCCCTGCGCCCCGCTAAACCGTCTGCATCAAACCAAGATGGAGACGACCAATGACATTCTTCCGCATCCTTCCCCTTGCCACGGCCCTTGCCCTGCCCGCCGCAGCCCAGGCCGGCATGACCCTGACCTCACCTGCCCTGACCGAAGGCGGCAGCCTGACCATGGTGCAGGAATTCGACGGCTTCGGCTGTAACGGCGCCAATGTCTCCCCCGCGCTGGAATGGTCCGGCGCGCCCGAGAGCACCGGCAGCTATGTGATCACCGCTTATGACCCGGACGCGCCCACCGGTTCCGGATTCTGGCATTGGACCATGGTCAACCTGCCCGCCTCCGCCACCTCTTTGCCGGAAGGCGCCGGCGCCAAGGGCGCCGATCTGCCGGGTGCCGCGCTGCAGGGCCGCAACGACTATTCCCAGAACGCCTTCGGCGGCGCCTGCCCGCCCGAGGGGCGCACCCACCGCTACATCTTCACCGTCTACGCCATGCCGCAGGAAGCGCTGCCGCTGGATGAAACGGTCTCCGGCGCGGTGGTCGGCTTTTATGCACAGAACACCTCGCTCACCCACGCCAGCCTGACCGTCACCTACGGACGCTGACCGCGCATACGGGCGGCCCGATGCCGGGCCGCCTTGCGGCGCGGGGATCAGCACCTAAGTTGAGGGTGGCTACATGTGCCGTTGTTTTGAGGAGTTTATCCCGCATGCCAGGCCTGCCTGCCGCCCTGCACCGCCTCGTTCTTCCCCTGACCCTCGCCGCTGCACCCGCCCTGGCGCAGGAGGCCGCCACCGCGGTGGACCCGGTGGCTGCCGCCATTCTGCAATCCGCTGCCAGCCACGTCGCCGCGCAGGACCGGATTGCGGTCTCCTGGTTCACCTCGCTGGACCATGTGGTCGACGGGCGCGAGAAGCTTACCCGCACCAGCAGCGGCAATGCGCTCTTGTCGCGCGGCGAGGGATTCTTTGCCCATACTGACAACGGCACCAGGCGGCGCGAGCACTACTATGACGGCGGCAGCTTCCACGTGCGCAATGTGGACGAGAACACCTACGCCGGGGTGCTGCATAACGGCACCTTCGAGACGCTGATCGACCGGATGCGGGCCGAATACAGCCTAGTGCTCCCGGTCTGGGCTGTGCTCAGCAACCGCTCCCGGGCCGAACTGGTCAGCACGGCCACCTCGGTCGCCTATGTGGGCGAAACCCGGGTTGCGGGCCGGCCGGTGCACCATATTGCGCTCTCCAATTATGATGCCGACTGGCAGGCCTGGGTGGCCACCGACCCGGATGCGCCCGAGCTGGTCATGCTGGTCGGCACCAACCCCTACGCCCAGGGCTGGCCGCAATACCGGATCTACTTCTCGGATTGGGACTTCGCGCCGGAGATCCCGCCCGGCAGCTTCACCTACCTGCCCGATGAGACAGCCGGGCGGATGAGCTGGCCGAAGGTCCCGCCGGGGAACGCCGGGGCCCGCATCAACCAGGGGGCCTCTCAATGAAACA
>CAJXHQ010000604.1 GCA_913054485.1 uncultured Paracoccaceae bacterium | reverse complement strand
CGGGCCATACCGGAGTGAGAGGAGTAACCATGACCGGAATCCTGATCAAGAATGCCGCCGCCATTGTCACCATGGACGATGCGCGCCGCGTGCTGCATGGCGAAGATGTCCTGCTGAAAGGCGGCACCATTGCTGCCATAGGACCAGCGCTGCAGGCGGAGGGGGCCGAGGACTTTGATGCCACGGGCTGTCTGGTGACACCGGGGCTGGTGAACACCCACCACCATCTCTACCAGAACCTGACCCGCGCAGTCCCCGGCGCGCAGGATGCGCTGCTGTTCGGCTGGCTGCAGCGGCTCTACCCGATCTGGGCCCGGTTCACCCCGGAAGAGATGTTTGTCTCCGCCCAGCTGGGGCTGGCGGAACTGGCGCTCTCGGGCTGCACACTCAGCGCCGATCACCTGTATCTTTACCCCAACGGCTCCCGCTTGGAGGACACGATCCATGCCGCCCGCGAGGTCGGCTTGCGCTTCCAGCCCACCCGCGGCGCGATGAGCATCGGAGAGAGCGACGGCGGCTTGCCGCCCGACAGCCTGGTGGAGCAGGAAGCGGCCATCCTCGACGATATGATCCGGGTGGTGGACGCGTTCCACGATCCCTCCGAAGGCTCCATGGTCCGTGTTGGCCTGGCGCCTTGCTCACCCTTCTCGGTCAGCCGGGGGCTGATGCGCGATGCCGCCCTTCTGGCGCGCGACAAAGGCGTGATGCTGCACACTCATCTGGCTGAAAACGAAGAGGATATTGCCTATTCCGAGGCGCAGTTCGGCTGCCGCCCCGGCCAATACGCCGAGGAGCTGGGCTGGACCGGCGAGGACGTCTGGCACGCGCATTGCGTCAAGCTGGACAAAACCGAGATCGACCTCTTTGCCCGCAGCCGCACTGGGGTCGCCCATTGCCCCTGTTCCAACTGCCGCCTGGGCAGCGGCATTGCACCGGTGCGCCAGATGCGCGATGCCGGGGTGCCGGTGGGGCTGGGGGTGGATGGCTCGGCCAGCAATGACATCGCCAACATGATGCAGGAGGCGCGCCAGGCCATGCTGCTGCAGCGGGTCGCCAACGGGGCAGACGCGATGAGCCCGATGGAAGCGCTGGAGATCGCCACCCGCGGCGGCGCTGATATCCTCGGCCGCCCCGATTGCGGCCGGCTGGAGCCGGGCAAGCGCGCTGACGTTGCGGTCTGGGATATGCGCGATGCCGCCGCAAGCGGCAGCTGGGACCCGGCCGCGCTGCTGCTGGCCGGCCCCTCCCAGGTGAAACATCTCTTCGTCGAAGGCCGCCAGGTTGTCCGCTACGGCGAAATTGCCACGCTGGACCTGCCGCAGCTCCTGCAGCGCCACCGCGCGCTGGCGGTGAGGCTCGCCGAAGGATGAGGTCCCGCGCGCTTCTTCTGGCGCTGATCTGCGTCTTGCCGCTGCCGGCTGGCGCGGCAGAACCGGAGGAAGCAGCGCGCGCCCTCAATGCGCTGCGGGCGGAGAAAAACCGCCCGCCGCTGGGCTGGTCCGCCGTGCTGGAGCGCGCCGCCGCCGCCCATGCGCAGGACATGGCCGCGCGCGGCTATTTCTCCCACCAGGGCGCGGATGGCTCCAGCGCCGGAACCCGCGCCCGCGCGGCGGGCTACGGCTGGTGTTTCGTCGCGGAGAATATCGCCAAGGGCCAGCCGGATCTCGCTTCTGTCATGGCCGCCTGGGACGCCTCGCGCGGCCACCGCAAGAACATGCTGGCCCGCGACGCACGGGAATTTGCACTGGCCCGCGCTCCCGGCAACATCTGGGTCATGCTTTTGGCCCGCCCCGGCTGCTGAAACGCAAAAGGGGGCCGCAAAGCCCCCTTGTTCATTTGGCTGGAAATATCCCGGGGGCTGCCGGTGTTTTCGCCATTGGTTCAAGAAACCACTGGCGGCGGGCAGAGCCCCGGTTACACCCGCTTGCCGTTGATCCAGACCTCGGAAATGGCGCGGTCGTCGCCCATCATGATGGTGGGGAAGATCGCCTCCCAGAGATCTGCGGCCCGTTCCGAGCGCTGGGCAATCGCCGGGGTGGAGGCAAGGTCGATCACAACAAGATCCGCCTCCATGCCAGCCGCGATATTACCGATCTTGTCTTCCATCCGCAGCGCCGTGGCGGAGCCTTGGGTGGCCAGCCACCACAGTTCCGCTGCGTGCAGCGGCGTGCCGCGCAGCTGGCCGATCTCATAGGCCGCCGCCATGGTGCGCAGCATCGAAAAAGACGAGCCGCCGCCGGTATCTGTCGCCAGCCCGATGCGCTGGCCCTCCGTCATCAGCCCGTTCATATCGAACAGCCCCGAACCGATGAAGGTGTTGGAGGTCGGACAGTGGATCAGCGCCGCGCCATGCTCGCGCAGTCGCGCCCGCTCGCGCTCTTCCAGATAGATCGCATGGCCATAAAGGCCGCGCCCGCCCAAGAGGCCGAATTTCTCGTAGGTATCCAGATAGTCGCGGGCCTCCGGGAATAGGCCTTTGACCCATTCG
>CAJXHQ010000603.1 GCA_913054485.1 uncultured Paracoccaceae bacterium | reverse complement strand
CCGGGTTTCAGTGAAGGGAGGGGCGGACGGCGGCGGATGCCACGTTGTCCAGCATCCGGCTGACGGTCCTGAGGCTGACCAGCCGGGGCTTGGAGACCGATGCGATGACGTCCTCGACCGCGCCGATTGCGTCTTCGCCCAGACCTCTCCGCTTCCCTTCCCGGCGGGCAAACCCCGCCAGCTGCTCCTTGCTCAGGGGCGCGAGCTGAACCGGCGGGCAGCGGCTGAGAAGCGGGGGTGGCAGCCCATGCAGGCTGTTGGCGGTGAGAACCCAGCCGATCCAGGACATGTCGAACTTCACCCGGAAGTAAGGACAGCTCCAGGCAGCAGCTGTCAGAGGTTCCAGCAACGGCAGCAGGGCATCCGCCAGCTGGTAGGGCGTGCCTTTATTGGAGGTCACCTGACCGGCCTTCTCAACTTCGTCAACCACCACAATGGGGTTTGCGATCCCGCTGTTGAGGATCGCCTCCAGCGGTTTGCCTGCGCCGGCCGAGCCCCAGCCGCGCTGGGTGCCGCTGACCGAGAACCCGGCGGGCTCGCCTGTCGCTTCGATCACGCAGGCGGGAACGCTCAGAGCCTCAGCCAACCTGCGCGCCCAAAAACTCTTGCCGATGCCCGGCGGCCCGACAAGAAGAAGCGGAGACAACCGGGGCGCCGCATCGCCGCGCCTGACGGAGAGGCGCAGATCTCGCCAGACCTGTTCCGTGGCGGGAGCCATCCAGGGCATCTCGCTGTGCAGCACGCTGGCGATTTCATCGGCCTGATGCTCTGTTTCGATTACCTTCAGCTCAGCGCCTTGGCGCAGGGTGTCCAGCCGGCCGCGCTCTGCCCGGCTCAGATGCGCCAGACCGGACTTTTCCTCGCGCCAGCTGAGATAGCGTCTGGTCCGGCGCTTGACCCTGTTGCGCTCATCTTCAGTGAGCGAGCAGTAAGGGTCACCCCGCAGGCTATTCAGAAAGCGCCTCAGGCGCTGTTCGACATCGTAGGCGTCGAGATGGTCATGGGGTGACAGGGATGCGGATATGAACGGAATGCGTGGCATGGATGTCCTCTTTCCCCGCTGCCAGGAATCCTGGCGGCGGCAACTGGCGGCCGTGTGGCCGCAGGGTGTTTCAAGAAGAGGATCCGGACCTCGCGAACATTACGAGAACATTCTGAGAGCCTGGTCAAGCGTCCCAGAGAAGGACACCTGCTATCAAAGACAATGCCGACCCAATTGGGCCGGCATTGCGTGTTTTAATTATTTTCAATGACTTAGGTTGCAGTGGCGTTTTTATACCCACCCAGTGGCCGTCGATTTAGGCCGTTTGGCGCTCAATTGCCCGCCGTTTCACAAACAGACAGACATAACCAGTTAACTTACCCGCATTTAGAATGGCCGCAGCTGCGGCAGGTCATGCATCCTTCGACCATCTGCATGTCGAACTGGCCGCAGGACGGGCAGGCCTTGCCGCGGGGCGCGCCGAGGTTGACCACCTCTGCCTGCGGGTCGGACTTCAGGCCCATGCCCTCGCCTTCCATAAAGCCGGTCTTGACCATATGCGTTTCGATCACGCCGCCGATAGCTGCCAGGATCGAGGGGATGTATTTCCCCTGCACCCAGGCGCCGCCGCGCGGGTCGAACACCGCTTTCAACTCTTCCACCACAAAGGACACGTCCCCGCCACGGCGGAACACGGCAGAAATCATCCGCGTCAGGGCTAGCGTCCAAGCGTAATGCTCCATGTTCTTGGAGTTGATGAAGACCTCAAACGGGCGGCGGTGGCCGTTGATGACAACGTCGTTGATGGTCAGGTAGATCGCGTGCTCGCTATCCGGCCACTTCAGCTTGTAGGTGTGGCCTTCCAGCGACTGCGGGCGGTCCAGCGGTTCGGCCATATAGACCACTTCGGCGCTGTCGCTCTCGTGAGGGGCGTCCGCAGTCTCACCCGGCGCTTTCTCCGAGCTTTCGGAGACCGACAGAACCGAGCCGGTCACATCGTTCGGGCGGTAGGTGGTGCAGCCTTTGCAGCCCTGATCCCAGGCCTGCATGTAGACATCCTTGAAGTCATCGAAGGAGATGTCTTCCGGGCAGTTGATGGTCTTGGAGATCGACGAGTCGATCCATTTCTGCGCCGCCGCCTGCATCTTGACATGGGCCGCGGGCGCCAGGGTCTGGGCGTTCACGAAGTAGCTCGGCAGTTTGGCATCTGCGCCAAACTTCTCACGGTACATCTGCACCGCGTAGTCGACCACTTCCTCCTCGGTGCGTGACCCGTCTTTCTGCAGCACCTTGCGGGTGTAGGCATAGGCAAAGACCGGCTCGATCCCGGACGACACGTTGCCTGCATAGAGCGAGATGGTGCCGGTGGGCGCGATGGAGGTCAGCAGCGCGTTGCGGATGCCGTTCTCGCGGATCGCGTCACGGACGTCGGCGTCCATGTTCTTCATGTTGCCGGAGTCGAGGTAAGGCTCGGCATCAAACAGCGGGAAGGCACCCTTTTCCTTAGCCAGTTCAACC
>CAJXHQ010000602.1 GCA_913054485.1 uncultured Paracoccaceae bacterium | reverse complement strand
GCCGGGAGGGTTGAGACCCAGATAGGTCGCGACTGCGATGGCCACGGCCATGGCGATACGGGCCGACAGCAGCTCGTTCTTCTCGCTGATGTTCGGGGTCAGCTGACCCTTCATCAGGTCGTGGCTTACCGCCGACGAGATCGCCAGCAACAGGCCGGCCGCAGTGGACAGAGCGGCAGCGAGACCACCGGCCGCCACCAGACCAATCACCCATAAGGGCAGGTTGGCGATTTCCGGGTTGGCCAGAACAAGGATGTCACGGTTGAACTTAGTCAGCTCGTTTTCCGAACCCCAACCCGCAGCTTCCGCAGTGGCTTTGGCATCGGCATCTTTGTCGTTGAAGTAGGCAATACGGCCATCACCGTTTTTGTCTTCCCAGCCCAGAAGGCCGGTTTTCTGCCAGGTCGCCATCCAATCATAGCGTGGCTCGCTTTCGATCATTTCAACCGAAACGGGCTCACCCGATGTGCCATTGGGCCACATCATCTCGGTGATGTTGAGGCGCGCCATGGCGCCAACCGCCGGAGCAGTCAGATACAGCAGCGCGATGAACACCAGCGCCCAGCCGGCCGACCAGCGTGCGTCAGACACTTTGGGTACGGTGAAGAAGCGCATGATAACGTGCGGCAGGCCCGCGGTACCGATCATCAGCGACAGGGTGAACAGAACCATGTTCAGCGTGTCGGCGTGATGCGCGGTATACTCGTTAAAGCCCAGTTCCTTCACGATGGCGTCAAGCTTCATCAGCAGCGGCTCGCCCGAGGCGGCATGGTCGCCGAACAGGCCGAGGGCCGGGATCGGGTTGCCGGTCAGCTGCAGCGAGATGAAGACGGCCGGGATGGTGTAGGCCATGATCAGAACGCAGTACTGCGCCACCTGGGTGTAGGTCACGCCCTTCATGCCGCCAAACACGGCGTAGGCGAAGACCACACAGGCGTCGATCAGCAGACCGGTGGTGTTGGACACCTCAAGGAAGCGGCCGAAGGCGACGCCGACACCGGTCATCTGTCCGATCACATAGGTTGTCGAGGCAACGATCAGGCAGATCACGGCCACGATACGCGCGGTGGGCGAGTAGAACCGGTCGCCGATGAACTCGGACACGGTGAACTTGCCGAACTTGCGCAGGTAAGGCGCAAGCAGCAGCGCCAGCAGAACGTAGCCGCCGGTCCAGCCCATCAGGAAAGAGGAGTTGTCATAGCCGGTGAAGGCAATGAGGCCGGCCATCGAGATGAAAGACGCTGCCGACATCCAGTCAGCCGCTGTCGCCATACCGTTGGTGACCGGGTGCACGCCGCGGCCTGCGGCGTAGAATTCAGATGTGGACCCCGCACGGGCCCAGATCGCGATGCCGATGTAGAGCGCAAAAGACGCGCCAACAAACAGCAGGTTGATGGTAAACTGATCCATTGCGATTACTCCTCGTCAACGCCGTGTTCGGCGTCGAGCTTGTTCATCCGCCAGGCGTAGAAGAAGATCAGGCCAAGAAAGACCAGGATCGACCCCTGCTGGGCAAACCAGAAGCCCAGATCGGTGCCGCCGACGGCGATCCCCGACAGGGCGGGCCGCAGCAGAATGCCGAAGCCGAATGAAACAACTGCCCAGATCACCAGGCTGATTTTGATGATCCGCAGGTTGGCTTGCCAATAGCCTTTGTCGGCCTCGGCTGCGCCTGCGGAATTGGTGGTTCGGTCCGTCATGACGGCTCCTCCTTCTTCCTCCAGAGAGTCTGCCCGCAAGGGAGGATGCAGGCAGACTCTCCCTGTTTGCCTGCTGCGGTATCCCCGGACAGCAGGCACGGTTTCACCGGCCCGCCAGGGCGGTTGATCCGGTGCAATTTCTTAAAGGGTGGCGGGCCCCGGTTTGCCCGGGGCTCCTGTCGTCACGCTTAGGCCATCGCCCCTTTGACGATGGCTGCGAGGCCCTGGGCGATCTCATCGATGCCGCCCATGGCGTCAATTTTCTGCAAGGCACCCTTGCCGCCGTAGTAGGCGATCAGCGGTGCGGTCTGTTCGTGGTAGGCCTCCAGGCGGGAGCCTACGGTTTCGGCATTGTCATCGGCGCGGCGCTTCATCTCGGTGCTGCCGCAGTTGCCGCAGGCACCATCATCCGGCAATGGCTTGAAGCTGTCGTGGTAGCCTTCGCCGCAGCCCGCACAGGTGAAACGGCCCGAGATGCGGCCGACCATGGCGGCGTCATCCACCTCAAGGCTGATCGCCGCGTTGATACGCTGGCCGGTCTCGGTCAGCAGCCCGTCCAGCGCTTCGGCCTGAACCGTGGTGCGCGGGAAGCCGTCCAGGATCACGCCCTTGGCGCAATCGGCCTCACCCAGACGGTCGCGCAGGATGTTGATGACGATCTCGTCGCTCACCAGCCCGCCGGCCTCCATCACGGATTTGGCTGCCTTTCCGGCATCAGTGCCCGCAGCAACAGCCGCGCGCAAGAGGTCGCCGGTGGAGAGCTGCACCAGGCCGAATGTCTCTTCCAGCATGCGGGCCTGGGT
>CAJXHQ010000601.1 GCA_913054485.1 uncultured Paracoccaceae bacterium | reverse complement strand
GCAGGCCATAGCAGAGCACCGGCAGGTTTAAATCATCCACCACGCGGGCCAGCTGCCAGACCTGCGCCTTGGTAAGGAACTGTGCCTCGTCGACGAAAATGCAGGCAACCGGACCTTTCGCAAGCCGCGCCTCCACCATCGCAAAAAGGTCTTCGCGCGCCCCGAAGGTGTCGGCTTGCGCCGAGATGCCGATGCGTGATGCAATGGTGCCTTCCCCAGCACGGCTGTCGATACGCGCGGCCAGAAGGTAGGGTTCCATGTTGTTTTCGCGGTAATTGTAGGCGGCCTGCAAGAGCACCGTCGACTTGCCGGCATTCATCGTGGAGTAGTTGAAGTAGAGCTTTGCCATAGGGCCGGTTTAACCGCCCGGCGCGGGGCGTGAAACCGCAAATTTCGGATCAGGCGCGACTGCGTCGGGAACGTTGCCTGGCGGGGATCAAACGGGGCCGGAACAACCCTGTGTCAGATCTAAACACTCCCGCCGGGCAACGCTCAAGGGCCGTGCAATTCGGCCGGAGGATCAGGAGACTCACTCTTCCCGCCCCTGCTCCCACTCGCAACAGCTGCGTTGCCGCAGCATCACTCGTTGAAGACCCCGCCCTATACCGGGGATGGATTTAGTTTTGCATTTCGATTAGGTGTCAATAATGGGAAAATGGGGCGCATCTTCCCCCAAGGGCGGAATTTTTGAGACCCGGAAACGAGTTGATGGCAGACATAGGTACTTATCTTAAGAAACATACCGAGGCTCTGGTTAAGGATGTCGGCATTGAAGCCGCCTGCCAGATCACTGGAAAATCGAAAGCAACGCTGGGCCGGTATTATTCGGAGAACACCGAACATGCTGACCGGTTCATGCCAGTGGATGCGGTGGCCAGGCTGGAAGAGGCGGCCTCCTTTCCGCATGTGACTTCGGCCCTTGCGGATCTGGGCAATATCATGCTGAGCCGCGGCGGCAAAAAGGCTCCGGCCCCCAATGGCGGGGTGAATTCGGATGTGATTGCCCTCAGCCAGCGGTTTGCCATGCTGATGAGTGAATATCAGGAAGCAATGGCGGATGGCATCATCACCGTGAATGAGGCAAAGCGGCTCTTGAGAGAGACCATGCTATTGCAGTCGGTGCTGATCGACATGAAGCTGCATCTGGAAGAAGAAAGCGCCTGACATCCGGCCCCGGCCTGCCGCGTCTGCGGGCGGGATGTGCACTTCCAGCCGCCCGCCGCAGCGATGGAGCCTGTGATAGAGCGTTTCCCTCCGGCACCGGCGCCCGGCGCCTTTTGTCAGACGCAGCGGCGCAGCAGGGCGGAGCCGACGGAATAGCCGGCGCCGAAAGAGCAGATCAGCCCGGTGCTGCCATCCGGAAGGTCATCCGAAAACTTTGAGAAGGCAATGATAGACCCGGCAGAGGACGTGTTGGCGTAATCCTGCAGGATATTGGGCTGCTCGCCGTCTTCAGGAGGGCGGCCAAGAACTTTCTTGCCGATGAAGTCATTCATCGTCTTGTTGGCCTGATGCAGCCAGAGGCGGCTGAGATCCTCAGCCGTCCCGCCCTCACCCGCCATGTGCTCGGCGATATGGGCGCTGACCATCGGCAGCACCTCCTTGAAGACCTTGCGGCCGTTTTGCATGAACTGCATGTCGCGGCGGTCCTGCATGGCGCCTTGCCGCGTGCGGCGCAGGAAGCCGTTGTTGTTACGGATATTGTTGGAGAAAGCGGTGGAGCAGCGGGTCGAGAGCACTTCGAAATGCGCGCCTTTTGCGTCTTCCTTGCGCTCCACCACCATGGCGGTAGCCACGTCGCCGAAAATGAAGTGGCAATCGCGGTCGCGCCATTCCAGATGCGCCGAGCAGATTTCAGGGTTGACGATCAGCGCGCAGCGGACCGACCCGGCGCGGATCATGTCGGCGGCGGCCTGCAGCCCGAAGGTGGCCGAGGAACAGGCGACATTCATGTCAAAACCCATGCCGCCGGCCCCCAGAAGGTGCTGGATCTCGACCGCAACGGCCGGGTAGGCGCGTTCCAGGTTGGAGGCGGCGCAGATGACCAGATCCACCTCTGATGCATCGCGCCCGGCCTGCGCCAGCGCCTTTCGTGCCGCGTCCAGTGCCATCTCGGCCATGACAGAGGGATCCTCGTCGGCGCGTTCCGGCAGGATGGGATGCATCACGGCGGGGTCCAGAACGCCGGATTTATCCATCACATAGCGCTGTTCGATACCCGAGGCTTTGACGATGAACTCTTCCGAGGAATGGGACATCGCAGCCTGTTCACCGCTTTCGATGGCGGCGGCGTTCTGCTGATTGAAGCGGTCGGCATAGGCGTTGAAAGCCTTGACCAGTTCGGCATTGGTGATGGTGTGCGGCGGGGTGAAGACCCCGGTGCCGGTGATGGCGGGCGTGTGCATGGCGGCCTCGGTCAGACTGTGCGCGTTTCGGCTGGGATATAGGCAATGTAGGGCGCTGCCGCCACAAGACCCGCGCGGCAGTGACGCTAGGGAATGTTCGGAA
>CAJXHQ010000600.1 GCA_913054485.1 uncultured Paracoccaceae bacterium | reverse complement strand
AAACCCGGCGGCAGTTTCGGCGCACCGGTGCGCCGCTACGCCATCGCGCTGGGATGTGAGATCCGCCACGCGGCCTCTCTGGTCTATGCGGACAATTTGGATGTAAACAACGCGGCGGCGTTTGAACCGATCGGCATTTCCTGCCGTATCTGCGAGCGTAAAGACTGCCATCAGCGGTCAGTACCGCCGCTGGAGCGCCGCCTGACAGTGAATACGGACGCGCGCGGCGTGCTGCCATACGAGGTAAGCTGAAAAACAGCAGCCCGCCCGCGCGCCGGATACCTGCAGTGTTCACCGCAAGGATTTAAGGGGAAAAACCGGCAGGAGGCCGCAAAACGCAGCCTCCCCCGCATTTTTCAGGCTTTCGACAGAATGCCCCAGATCTCATCTTTCAGGGTCGCACGCTGTTTGCGCATGTCGGTTTCGGCCTGTTCAGAGACCGGCTCCACACTAGTTTCAGCCCGGTGCACAGCGCGGTTCAGCTCGTGATACTGATCCGACAGCCTGGCGAAATGCGCATCAGACTGCTTGAGACTGCTCATCAGTTCGACTTTGTCCGGAAATTCTTCAGCCAGCTCATGGGGAGTGTTCGACACCTGTTCGCTCCTTCTTCCTAGGGTCAGCTGAAGGGTAGAATCACGGCGGCAGCGCAGCCTTGATGCGGATCAAACCAGCATGAAAAGCCGCATCTTCGGCGTGTTTTTTCAGGCAGCGCCAGGATCCTCGCGGCCCCGGCGCTGCCCGGCAGAACGGACCCGGACGGACGGCCAATCTTCAAGTCCGCCCGGAGCCGCTGCCATTCCGCAGTCAGCGTTGCGCTGTCTGCCAGTCCGGGTGGAACCAGGGCTCCGAATTGGCTGGTGCCAGGCGACGGCCAAGAATGTGGTCTGCCGCCTTTTCACCAGTCATGATCGACGGGCCGTTCAGATTACCATTGGTGATCCGCGGGAAGACCGAACTGTCCGCCACCCGCAGTCCGTCAACGCCAATCACCCGGCATTCCGGATCGACCACGGACATCGGATCATTTGCCGCCCCCATCTTGCAGGTGCCGCAGGGATGATAGGCGCTTTCCACGTGTTCGCGGATGAACCCGTCCAGTTCATCATCTGACTGCACCGCATCGCCGGGCTGGATCTCATGTTTAATGAAAGGCTTGAAGGCCTCCTGCGCAAAAATCTCCCGCGTCAGCCGGATGCATTTGCGGAAATCCACCCAATCCTGTTCGCTGGACATGTAATTGAACAGGATATTCGGCGCATCCTTGGGATCGCCCGACGCCAATGTCACCTCGCCACGCGACGGCGAGCGCATCGGCCCCACATGGGCCTGGAAGCCATGGCCCTCAGCCGCCGCCTGCCCGTCATAGCGCACCGCAATCGGCAGGAAGTGGTACTGAATGTCCGGATAATCAATGCCTGCGCGCGACCGGATGAAGGCGGCGCTTTCGAACTGGTTCGACGCGCCAAGGCCGGTCTTGGTGAACAGCCACTGCGCCCCGATCATGGCCTTGCTGATCAGGTTCCAGTGCTTATAGAGCGTGATCGGCTGGCTGGAGGCCATCTGCAAATACAGCTCCAGGTGGTCCTGCAGGTTCTGCCCGACACCGGGCCGGTCTGCGACCATTTCGATACCGTGTTCGGCCAGATGCTGGGCCGGGCCTATGCCCGACAGCATCAGCAGCTTCGGCGAATTCAGCGAAGAGGCGGCCACGATCACCTCACCTTCCGCGCGGATCACCTCGATTTTGCCGCCGCGCTCCACCTCGACCCCAACGGCGCGGCCATCCTCGATCACCACCTTGCGGGCAAAGGCGCGGATCAGCTCGCAGTTTTCGCGCTTCAGCGCCGGTTTCAGATAGGCATTGGCCGCGGACCAGCGCTGCCCCTTGTAAACGGTCTGCTCCATCGGGCCGAAACCCTCCTGCTGCTCGCCGTTGTAGTCGCTGGTTACCGGGTAGCCCGCCTGCCGGCCCGCCTCAACAAAGGCGCCGTGCAGCGGGTTGTCGCGCGGGCCGCGGCTGATGTGCAGCGGGCCGTCCTTGCCGCGCCAATCCGGATCGCCGCCCTGGCCGCTCTCGTGCCAGGTTTCCATGCGCTTAAAGTAAGGCAGCACATCCGCATAGTCCCAGCCCGCCGCGCCGCTTTCGGCCCAATGGGCGTAATCGCCGGCATGGCCGCGCACATAGACCATGCCGTTGATGGAAGAGGCCCCGCCGATCACCTTGCCGCGCGGCGTCACCAGGCTGCGCCCGTCCAGATGCGGCTCGGGCTGCGTCTTATAGCCCCAATCATAGAGGCTCATGTTCATCGGATAGCTCAACGCCGCAGGCATCTGAATGAGCGGCCCGGCATCCGTGCCGCCATGTTCGATCACCAGCACGCGTTTGCCTGCTTCCGCCAGGCGGTAGGCCATGGCACAGCCCGCAGACCCCGCCCCGACAATCACATATTCCGCGTTCATCGCGTCTCTCCATCTTCGCAGATTCGCGCGGGGTCAAGGATGCCG
>CAJXHQ010000599.1 GCA_913054485.1 uncultured Paracoccaceae bacterium | reverse complement strand
CATGGTTGGCGACCATGTCCACTTCGCCCTCGATCACCTTGCAGCGGCAGGTCGAACAGACCCCGGCCTTGCAGGCATAGGGCGCGTCCATCGCGTTTTCCAAAGCGGCATCCAGGATCGACAGATCCTTCGGCATCTCCAGCGACTGGGTGGCCCCGTCCAGAGTGATCTTCGCCTTGGTCTGATTGGCACTGCTGGCACCATCCGCCGCAGCGGCCTTGCGCTTGGCCCGGCCCGGCTGGGCAGAGGCAAAGAGCTCAAACTTGATCTGAGCGTCGTCCAGCCCGGCGGTGCGCAGGGCGGCGGCAATGCCCAGCATCATCGGCTCAGGGCCGCAGATGAAGGCGGTGTCGACCGATTTGATGTCGATCCAAGCCTCGAACAGCTGGGCGCATTTTTCCTCTGTCACCAGGCCGGTGAACAGCTCGATCTCCTGCGCGTCGGATTCCAGCACATGGATCACGTTGAAGCGGCCCATGTAGAGGTTCTTCAGGTCTTCCAGTTCCTCGCGGAACATGATCGTGCCGACGCCGCGGTTGGCATAGACCATGGTGAAAGTGCTGTTCGGCTCGCGCGCCAGGGTGGTCTTGATGATCGACAGCACGGGCGTGACGCCAGAGCCGCCGGCAAAGCCCAGGTAGTGCTTTTCGTTGGACGCGTCCAAGGGCGTGAAAAACCCGCCCATCGGCGGCATCGCCTGGATGGTCTCACCGGGTTTCAGCTCGGTATTGGCCCAGGTCGAGAAGGTGCCGCCATCGACACGTTTGATGCCCACCTGCAGGACGCCGTCGTCCTTGCCGGCACAGATCGAGTAGCTGCGGCGCAGCTCCTCACCGTCGAACTCGCGGCGGAAGGTCAGGTATTGGCCTTGGGTGAAATCGAACTCTTCGGCCGCACCATTGGCGGGCTTCAGGGTGACAACCACCGCGTCGCGGATGGTCTTGCGGACGTCGGTGACTTCAAGGTCGTGAAAGCGCGCCATTGGGTCTCCTCCTCAGATGCACTTGAAATAATCAAAGGGTTCAAGACAGTCCTGGCAGCGCCAGTGAGCCTTGCATGGGGTGGAGCCGAACTGGCTCACACGGGTGACATTTTCGCTTTTGCAGCGCGGGCAATGTTCCGGTCCGCCAGCGGGGCGGGGCGGCGCAATGCCGTAGTCCTCCAGCTTGGCGCGGCCCTTTTGGGACAGCCAGTCGGTGGTCCAGGCGGGTGAGATCTGGGTTTTCAGTTTCAGATCCGCAATGCCGTGGTCGCGCAGGGCGGTCTCGATATCCATCGCGATGACGGAGGTCGCCGGGCAGCCGGAATAGGTGGGTGTCACGGCCACGATAAGCGTCTCATCCTCCCAGGCCACATCCCGGATAATGCCCAGATCAACGAGTGAGATCACCGGGATTTCCGGGTCGGGCACGGCATCCAGCCATTCCCAGACCTGTTCCACACTTGGCTTTTGCATCGTTTGGCTCATGCGGTTCCCTTTCCGGTTGACGTGCAGCCGCCAGCCGCGCTGACCGGAATTCCTGAGAACTCCGGCCCGTTTTAGTTGACGAAAACGGTCAGCGCGGCGTGATCTGCGCTGTTACCACTGGCTGCCGGGGTAGGCGCGCTGCAGCCATTGCATCTGGGTCAGAAGATGGCCCAGGTGTTCGGTATGCATGGCACCGTTGCGGCCGCCTTTGTGGCCAAAGGCATCCTCCGGAATGGTCAGGGTGGCCGTGGCCAGGATCTTGCCGACCAGCGCGTCGAACTCATCGCGCAACGTCGCGGGATCGGGTGCAATGCCGCTGGCAACCATCGCGCCATCCACTGCGTCGGACTGGAACATCTCGCCCACATAGGGCCAGAGGTAGTCCAGCGCCGCCTGCATGCGGGCGTGGCTTTCCGGCGTGCCGTCGCCCAGGCCCACAACCGTGTCGGCAGAGCGTTCCAGGTGATAAGCCACCTCTTTGGAGGCTTTTTCGGCAATGGCCGCGACACGTTCGTCCGAGGATTTCATCAGCCGGCCCAGCTGGATCGAATGCCAGGCATCGAACAGGAACTGGCGCATCAGGGTCTGGCCGAAGTCGCCGTTGGGCATCTCCACCAGCAGCAGGTTGCGGAAGTCCCAGGCATCGCGCAGGAAGGCGAGGTTGTCAGCCGTCTGGCCTTTGCCTTCTGCTTCGCCGGCAAGGCCAAGCCACATCTGCGTCTGGCCGATCAGGTCCAGCGCGGTGTTGGCCAGCGCGATGTCCTCTTCCAGCACCGGCGCGTGGCCGCACCATTCGCTGACCCGGTGGCCGAGGATCAGGGTGTTGTCCCCCATCCGCAGCAGAAACTGGGTAAGTGCCTCAGTTGAAGTAGGGGCCGGCATTACATCGCCCCCACTTCATCGGGGATGTCGAAGAAGGTCGGGTGGCGGTAGACTTTGCTCTCGCTGGGCTCATACAGCGGTCCTTTGTCGCTGGGCGAGGAGGCGGAGATATTGTTTGCCTCGACCACCCAGATCGACACGCCTTCATTGCGGCGGGGATA
>CAJXHQ010000598.1 GCA_913054485.1 uncultured Paracoccaceae bacterium | reverse complement strand
CTCAAATTGCGTGATGAGGGCATGAAACGCCCCGAGATTCTCGAGAAGACTGGCCAGACGTTGGGGCTTTCCAACGTGGACTTTGATGTGATGGAAGGCGAGTTGCTGGTCATCATGGGGCTGTCCGGCTCTGGGAAATCGACCCTGATCCGCTGCCTGAACCGGTTGATCGAGCCGACCGAGGGCGAGATCCTCATCGACGGCGATGATGTCGCCAAGCTGGATGACAAGTCGCTGCTGCGCTGTCGTCGCAAGCATTTCTCGATGGTGTTCCAGAATTTCGCGCTCTTCCCGCACCGCACCGTGCAGCAGAATGCCGAGTTCGGGCTTGAGGTGCGTGGCGAGGAGAAGGAAGTCTGTTATCAGCGCGGTCGCGATGCGCTCAAGCAGGTTGGCCTTGATGGTTGGGAAGATGCCTACCCCAGCCAGCTCTCCGGCGGCATGCAACAACGTGTCGGCCTGGCACGAGCGCTGGCCAACGACTCCACGGTGCTGTTGATGGATGAGGCCTTCTCGGCGCTTGATCCCCTGATCCGCAAGGACATGCAGCAGGAATTGCTGGCGCTGCAGCACAAGATGAAGAAGACCACCATCTTCATCACCCACGACCTGGACGAAGCAATCCGCATCGGCCACCGGATTGCGATCATGAAAGACGGGGTTATCGTGCAGATCGGCACGCCCGAGGAAATCGTGACCCAGCCCGCTGATGATTATGTTGCCGATTTCGTCGCCGGTATTTCCCGTCTGAAACTGGTCTTTGCCCATTCGATCATGCAGCCGGCCAGCGATGATCTGCGCGCCCAGATCGGCGATATCGACGCCCTGCCTTCCGTGGCGCCCGGCGACGATCTGGATCACGTCATCGATGCCTCGGTCAGCGCCGACGGGCCGCTGAAAGTCTGCGAGGACGGCAAGACGCTGGGCGTGATCACCAGCAAGGACATCATGTCAGGCATTCAGGGTGGGAAGTGAAATGAATGATCAAAGCATGACCCCCGCCCCCCAGCAGAACAATGCAGCAAGCCTGGCAGAAGATTTCGCAGGGCCCAACGGCAGCTACTACGCGCAGGAGTTCGCCAAAATCGGCAGCAGCCGCAGTTTCCGCCCCTCGTTCAATATGGCAAGGGCCCTTCTGGGGCCGGACTGGTATGCGGCGCGCCATCTTTGGACCTCTGTTCTGGTCTTTGCCGCGCTGGAAATCCTGGCGCTAGTGACGCTGGCGCGCGGGTTGTTCAAGGACCTCGGATTCGAGGAATCCATGCGCGGCGGGCGGATCGCTGAGACACTGGAGAAACGCGCGGCCCAGGCGGAGGCTGCGGTGGCGGAAGGGTCGGCAAATGCAGCCAATCTGCAGCGTGCAGTGGACTCGCTGGAACGCGCGGTGGCGGATTCCATTGCGGCCGCAGAAGCCGCCGCCGCCACCGGTCCTTATCTGGCGGCGGCAGGTCTGATTTCCTTCCTGCTGCTGCGGGGGCTGCAAGCTGCGGTCGCCAACAGCCTGCTGGAGAAACGCTTCACCGCCTGGCGGTCGGAGCGGGCGATGGCTGCGGGGCTCAGTATGGGAAATGCGGCAATTGCCGCAGCACTGGTGGTTGTGACCTACGGGCTGTAGCTGCTGCACTATGCGCAAACCCAGCCGATGGAAGTGCTGGAGGCCTTCCCGGCAAACCGTGATCTGCGCACCGGGTCGGCCAACGCCATCAAGGACTTCTTTGAATATCTGACCATCGCGGGCGAAGGTTTCTTTGACAGTATAACGGCGGTAATCAAGGTAATCCTGGACGCGCTGGAAACCGTGCTTGTGGTCACCCCCTGGCCGGTGATCGGCACTGCGATCCTGTTCCTTGCCTGGCTCTCCGCGGGGGCCCGTGTCGCCGTCTTCACGGGCGCGGCGCTGGCTTATATCGGCCTTCTGGGGTTCTGGGAAAAAGCCATGTCCACGGTTGCGCTGCTGGGCACGGCCTCCTTCATCAGCATCTTCCTCGGCATCCCTATGGGCGTGCTCTGCGCCAAGCGGCCAAAAGTCTATTCGGTGGTGCGCCCGATCCTGGATTTCATGCAGACCATGCCAAGCTTTGTCTACCTGATCCCGGTGATCGCATTCTTTGGCACCGGCAAGCCCGCAGGCATTCTGGCGACCCTGGTTTTCGGCAGCCCCCCGGTGATCCGCCTGACAGTGCTGGGCCTGAGGGGCGTGCCTGAAAGCGTGCGCGAGGCCGCCGTGGCCTTTGGCGCGACGCCGCGGTTCCTGCTGTTCAAGGTCGATCTGCCGCTGGCAGCGCCTTCGATCATGACAGGTGTGAACCAGACCATCATGCTCAGCCTGTCGATGGTTGTTGTTGCTTCGCTGATCGGGGCCAAAGGGCTGGGCGAGGATGTGCTGGAAGCGCTGCAATTTGCCGCCGCCGGCCAAGGCATGCTGGCAGGGTTTGCGATCCTGTTCTGCGCCATGATCCTGGACCGGATCATCCAGGGCAAAAAGAAGTCCTGAAGGAATCAGGCTGGCGCGCCATTAGCGCCTGCC
>CAJXHQ010000597.1 GCA_913054485.1 uncultured Paracoccaceae bacterium | reverse complement strand
GCGCGGCTGGATCGCCTTTCACACCGGTGCGCCCGTGGTGGCCGCGCAGGACGCGGTGTTTGCTCTGGGGGGCTGGGACGCGCTGATGCCGTTGCATCAGTACCGTATCGGCACGCCGGAGTATCCCGACCGTTCTGCCACGCTGATTGTGGAAACGGGTGGTTTCGGTGCTCCGAACGCGGAGCTGCGCGGCCCCGGCATCAAGGAGACCGCAGAGATAGCGCTGCCTGAGCTGGCCGCCTTCCAGAACAATTCTGCGCTCTACCCGCTGGGCGTGGATTTCTTCTTCACCACTGGGACGCAGGTGGCCGCGCTGCCGCGCTCCACACAAGTCTCGGATAAGGGGTAAGCCATGTATGTTGCAGTGAAAGGCGGCGAACGCGCCATCGATAACGCCCATGCCTGGCTGGCGGAGGAGCGCCGCGGCGACACTTCGGTGGCTGAGCTGAGCCTCGCCCAGATCAGGGAACAGCTGAGCCTTGCGGTGAACCGGGTGATGGCCGAGGGTTCGCTTTACGATCCGGATCTGGCGGCGCTGGCGATCAAACAGTCCCGCGGCGACCTGATCGAAGCGATCTTCCTGATCCGCGCCTACCGCACCACCCTGCCGCGCTTTGGTTACACACTGCCGGTGGAGACAGAAACCATGGCCTGCGACCGGCGCATCTCGGCGACCTTCAAGGACGCACCAGGGGGCCAGGTACTGGGGCCGACGTTTGACTACACGCACCGGCTGCTGGACTTCAAACTGGCCGCTGACGGCGAGGTGCCGGAAGCGCCCGAGGCCGCGCCGCGCCGTGAACCGACGCCGCATATCACCAGCTTCCTGCAGGGTGAGGATATCATTCAGCGCGAGCCTGCGTCCGAGGCCACTCCCGGCGATTTGACACGCGAACCGATGTCCTTCCCCTCCAACCGCCCGGTGCGGCTGCAGTCGCTGACCCGCGGCGACGAGGGCTTTGTGCTGGGCATGGCTTACTCCACCCAGCGCGGCTATGCGCGCAACCACGCCTTTGTGGGCGAGCTGCGCATCGGCACGGTGCCGGTGGAGATGGAGATCCCCGAGCTGGGGTTTGCCATCGAAATCGGCGAGGTGGAGCTGACCGAATGCGAGACGGTGAACCAGTTCCAGGGCTCCAAGACCGAACCGCCGCAGTTCACCCGCGGCTATGGGCTCGTCTTTGGCCAGTCCGAGCGCAAGTCCATTGCCATGGCGCTGGTCGACCGGGCGCTGCGCTGGGAGGAACTGGGCGAGGATAACCTCGGCGCGGCCGCGCAGGACGAGGAATTTGTCTTGAGCCATTCCGACAATATCCAGGCGACAGGCTTTCTGGAGCATATCAAACTGCCCCATTACGTGGACTTCCAGTCCGAATTGGAGCTGGTGCGCAAGCTGCGCCGCGACGCGCAGGAGGCGGTGGATGAAGCCGCAGCGCGGGAGGCTGCGGAATGACCGCCGTGGTTTTTGATATCGGCAATGTGCTGGTCAAATGGGACCCGCATCTTGCCTGGGCAGGGGATCTCGGCAGCCGTGAAGCCGCCGGTGCCTTCCTCCAGCGAACGGATTTTTTCGCCCGCAACCTGCGCGGCGACAAGGGCGAATGCTGGGCGGATATGGCGCTGGAGCTGGAGACGGAGGAAGATCGCCACCTGATGGCCTCCTACCCGGAGCGCTTTGCCCTGACCGTGCAGGAGAAGATCAGCGGCAGCTGGGACATTCTGCACCGCCTGAAAGCGGCGCGCCACCCGGTTCATGCGATCACCAACTGGTCGGCGGAAACCTGGCCCATTGGTGTCTCAACGCATCCGGAACTGGGCGAGGTCTTCGGCACCACCATCGTCTCGGGCCAAGTGCGCCGCCTGAAGCCGGAGCCGGAGATTTTCGCGCATCTCTGCGAGGATGCCGGAGTTGCGGCGGCGGACTGCGTTTTCATTGATGACAGCCCTGGCAATGTCGCGGGGGCGCAGGCCTTCGGCATGGATGCCATTCACTTCACATCTCCTGACGCGCTGCAACGCGCCCTGGCAGAGAGAGAACTGCTATGAACGACTACAATTTCGCCTACCTGGACGAGCAAACCAAGCGGATGATCCGCCGGGCCATCCTGAAGGGGCTGGCCGTGCCGGGCTACCAGGTGCCCTTTGCCAGCCGCGAGATGCCGATGCCCTACGGCTGGGGCACCGGCGGGGTGCAGGTGTCGGCCGCCACGCTGACGCCGGACGACACCCTGAAAGTGATCGACCAGGGCGCGGATGACACCACCAATGCGGTCTCAATCCGCAAGTTCTTCGAGAAGACCGCCGGGGTTGCCACCACCGAAGAGACGGAGAAGGCAAGCGTCATCCAAACCCGCCACCGCATTCCGGAGGCCGCGCTGCGCGAGGATCAGATCCTGGTCTACCAGGTACCGATCCCGGAACCGCTGCGCTTCCTGGAACCGCGCGAGACCGAAACCCGCAAGATGCATGCCCTGCAGGAATACGGGCTGATGCATGTGAAGCTGTATGAAGACATCAGCCAGCACGGCGCA
>CAJXHQ010000596.1 GCA_913054485.1 uncultured Paracoccaceae bacterium | reverse complement strand
TCCAATGCTGCAGCGGCGAGCGGGTGATATAAACAACGTCCTGCGGGGCCAGGGTGAACTTGGTGCCCAGCAGCCATCCGTCCGGGGACGTTGTGTCAAACTGATACACGCTCATGCGGCTGTCCGCATAGCGGAACACAAACACGCCTCGGCTGTCGGACCGCACCCGGGACGGCCCGCCTGCCTTGTTCACTGCTTCGGTCAGCGACACCAGTTCGCTGGTCACATCAACTGACTCATTGCGCAGGGTTTCGCCCATCACGAATGCTTCTTGGTTTTCCCGCTCCGGCACATTGATCACGTCGCCCGCCAGCAGAACGGGGTTGTTCCCGGACATATTCGCTTCGAGGAAACCTCGCAGGTCGACGCGGTGCATTTTGCCGGAGCGGCGCAGCGTGATACGCCCCACATCCGCGGTATCTTTCCAGCCTCCGGCGGCATTGACTGCTTGCAGCAGGGTCAGCGGTACGGTGGTCAACGGCTGACGGTTGGGGGCTATGACTTCCCCGCTGACAACAATGTTTTGCGAATTGAATTCGGCGATCCGCACATCCACCTGCGGATCATTCACATAAGTGCGAAGCCGTTGGGAGACTTCCTGACGCACGGTTTGTACCGACTTTCCGGCAGCATCGATTTCACCAACAAAGGGGAAATAGAAGGTACCATCCGCCTGAACCTCAAATCCATTCAGACCATTGTCGTCATCGCCGGATGGCAAAGACAGCTCCGGATGCTCAAAAACGGTGATCGAAATGATATCGCCAACACCGATCTGGTAGGACCAGTCAGAAGCACCTTGCAGGGCTGTCCTTTGATAGCTGCGGAACGACTTATTGAACTGGCCTATATTCTCCGGGGAGACCAGCACGATGTCGACCTCTGAAGCCAGCTCCTGCTGATCTTCCGCTTCGGTCGGAAAAGTTGTCATGGCCTTAGAACAGCCGGTAAGCAAACAGGCGCACAAAAGTATCAAGCGTGTCATTGCTGCTTGGTGCCTCTTCTTCACTCGCGCCGGTTGTTTCCGGCTGACCGGACAGTCCGGCCCTCAGTCCGCATTCGCTACCACTTGGCAACCGTCATTTCAATCGCTCAAAGAAGCAAAGCTGAAATTCCATGGCACCGATTGCGGGCTTTACACAGAACAATGGTCGCCGTCCCGCGACAGGCTGCCCAACAGCCAGATCTTCGACCTGATCTTCAATCATTAATTGAGTTTCGCGTAATAAACGCGCAGCAAAAAGAGAACAAGAAGGCCCTACCGGTGCTCAAAAAAGATACCTGCAAGCTGTTTAAAGCAACAGAGATGTGAGTTCCCACAAGGGCCCGGCAGCATACCATTAAGCTTTGCCATCACCGTCCAAGCGGACGCGCGCAATCGGATGGGCAGTTGGTCTGCAAAAATTGTGCCTTTTGTCCTGACGGCATCGAGTCTTTTCGAGAAATCCGACAATCGAGCCAGCGTTCATTGGCGTGTCAACGGCGGCCAGGCAAGTATCTTCCGCCTTCAGCGCGACACGCAAAGGCCCCCACAAAAACAGCAGTGCGCCCATTTCGAGACTTGATCACAGACCTGGGACCAAGGGAGGAAATCAAAAATCTATATGCTTGCAGCTTTGTTCGCGCCATCTTTAAGTTTGATCTGTGCACAGAACGGCAGAAGCTGCGGATGAGTGCTTGCCAATACCTGCCGCACTTCGGGAAACCTAACGACGCCCCATCTGAAAAGCCCCGCGCTTCTTAGGCGCCTCCAAGTCTTAGTTTCCGCTGTCGTTGGAAGTTGACGGGCGAGAGTATCCCGGTTTCAAGCAATGGACGACGGTCCAGTCAGGCCAGCTTATGCCGGTCTCAAACAGCTGGAAACTGCTCGCTCTGCCACTCTCGACTTACTGGTTGCCGGGGGTGTGCGCAGAGCAATTCGAACTGCCCGGCGTCATATTGAATGGCACATCAGAGCGGTCGGAGATCTGGAACCTCGTTTGTATTCCCATCGGCCGCGGCAGTCATGGTCGCCGCCCGATGAAGGCACTACAGGAATGCTGCCGGGTTACTCTGCCGGGATTTTTGCAGCGCCGTTCCGGCCCGCATCCTCTGAAGGAACAGACCCCGCCGGCCGCGTGGAAGCAAAGCCATAGACCCTGAGATAGAGGCCGACAAACCCGGCTGCCATCGCAAGCAGAGAAAGCAGCGACATGAGCGGCGCCTGGTAGAACACAACGCCCGCGGCAATCGGGATTGCAATGAATGGCGCCATCAACGCGGAGGCAAGGGAGTTGGAGATATGGCGCCTGCCTCTTAGGCCAAAGCGGATTTCCAGCGTTCGCATTGCAACCTGATGGAAGTGCATCCTGTCAGGCTGGTCTGTGCGGCGGCCGCCTTTCCAGCGCCGGTAGATCGCCCAGGACGTATCTGCCACTGGCCAGAAATACAGCAGCGCGACCGAAATACCCGCCACATCCGGGTTCCGGTACAGGAGAGCCAGCCCCATCCAAGCCAGCAAGTGGCCGGTGGAATAGGCTCCGCCATCGCCTAG
>CAJXHQ010000595.1 GCA_913054485.1 uncultured Paracoccaceae bacterium | reverse complement strand
ATTCCGCCACCTGGGCAGGTGTCGTGAGGGGGCGTATAGGATGAGTCGCGGGGGGCGTCAAACGGATTTTTTGACATTTTTGCGAAGACCGGCCCACGCCGCGCAGCTGCCGGGGGGCAAACCCTGAGAAATGCGGGGAAATGCCGCTTGCTGGCGGCGGATTGCGCCTTGTTTGGCGGGCTTTGGGGCGGTAGATCGGAGGTAACAGCCAATGTCAGGAGCCAATACATGTCGAAACTGGTGACGATCTACGGCGGTTCCGGTTTCCTCGGCCGCTACATCGCCCGCCGCATGGCCAAAGAAGGTTGGCGCGTGCGCGTTGCGGTGCGCCGCCCGAATGAGGCCATGCATGTGAAACCCTACGGGGTGCCGGGCCAGGTGGAGCCGGTGCTTTGCAATATCCGCGACGAGGCTTCCGTGGCGGCAGCCATGCAGGGGGCTGATGCGGTGGTCAACTGCGTTGGGGTGCTGAACGAGCTGGGCAAAAACAGCTTTGATGCGGTGCAGGCCGAAGGCGCGGGGCGGATTGCCCGTATCGCCGCGGCGCAGGGCGTGGCCCGCATGGTGCACCTGTCGGCGATCGGTGCCGATGCGGCGTCCGACAGCGACTATGCCAAGACCAAGGCGGCGGGCGAACAGGCGGTGCTGGCAGAGATGCCTGGCGCGGTGATTCTGCGCCCCTCGGTGGTGTTCGGGCCGGAAGACCAGTTCTTCAACCGTTTTGCGGCGATGACCCGGCTGGGCCCGGTGCTGCCGATTGCCGGTGCGGGCACGAAATTCCAGCCGGTCTTTGCCGATGACGTGGCGCAGGCCGCCGTGAAAGGCGTGCTGGGCGAGGCGGAAGGCGGCATTTATGAACTTGGCGGGCCGGAAGTGAAGAGCTTCCGCGCGCTGATGGAGGAGATGCTGGAGGTGATCCACCGCCGCCGCATCATTGTGTCCTTGCCGGGGATCATTGCCAAGCCGCTGGCGCTGGGCTTTGATATTCTGCAATACGCCAGCTTCCAGCTGATCCCGAACGGGGTGCTGACCCGTGACCAGCTGAAGAACCTGAAGCGCGACAATGTTGTTGCCGAAGGTGCCAAAGGGTTTGCGGATCTGGGCATCCGCCCGGTCACCATCGGGTCGGTGCTGCCGGATTATTTGTGGAAATTCCGCCCCTCGGGCCAGTATGACGCGCTGATGCAATCGGCGAAGAACCTGCGCAACGGCAGCTGATCCGGATCAGGGACAGAACAGAATTCGAAAGAGGGCGCTCCGCAGACCGGGGCGCCCTTTTTCGATCCATATGTGTGCGGGGCGGAATTATTATCGGTAGAAGCTATTCGACGGTCAGACGGCAGAGCAGCGTGTTGACCTGTTCCAGATCAGCCCCCCAGATCAGCCTGGCACCGTCCTCCCATGTGATCCGGTCATAGCCGTCTTTGGGGCGGACATCCCGTTCGGAGAATTCTGATGCCTGGGGCCACTGCGCGGCATCGAACCCTGCCTGATCCCAGCCGCCGGGCTCAGGCAGGGCGTCAAAGGCGCAGGCCCCCTGGCCCGCGACGGGGCTGCGTTCCTCTGCGCAAGACTTGTCCAGCGGGGCGGTGTGAATGGCGAGGCAGCGCCAGTCTGCATTGCTGACGGCCACCGCGCCTCCGCTTGCATCCTTGATCTGCAGGATCACGCCGCCGTCCCCCATCTGCTGACGCCGGGTCCCGATATACTCCAGACCGCTGTCGTTCTCCTTGAAGTCCTTGGCCACCAGGCCGATCACAAAGGGGCGTTCGGCGTCGAAGGTAAAGGATTCAGCGTTGAAGGAGCGCTCGGTGGTGATCGGCACGCTATCCTCGGCCACCTGGGACCCGTTGATCCGCATTTCGAACCAATTGTCCGCCCAGGCATCAGCGGAGAATGTATCGGCAGATGCCGGCAGGGCCGGCAGCAACAGGAGTGTGAAAACGGCAGCGGAGTAATTCATGGGTCACCCTTGTGTTGGTCGCGATTTTCCTCAACGTGCCGGCCACAGGTTTCCGGCGCTGTTCCGGTGTCTTGTCGCCAGCGGATATTTGGCGGTGCGGCAGGGTGCGGCTCTGTAAGCTGGGCCTGCCGGATCAGCCTGTGTAAGCCACTGCCAGCAGCACCAGCCCCAGGATCACCCGGTAGATCACATAAGGCGTGAAGCTCACCGATTTCAGCAGCCGCATCATCAGGCTGAGCGCAGCCAGGGCGGAAAGCATCGCCAGTACCGCCGCAATTCCCATGTCACGCAGAACCTGGGGGTTGGCCTCGATAGCGGCCTCCATGCCCAGAAGCGTGCCGGAAGCGATGATCGCAGGGATCGACATCAGCATGGCAATGCGGGCGCCTTCCTCGCGGCCATAGCCCATGAGGCGTGCGCCAGTAATGGTGATGCCGGAACGCGAGGTGCCGGGGATCAGCGCAATCATCTGCCACAGGCCGAGTTTCAGCGCCTCCTTCGGGGTCCAGTCCCCGGCTGCCTTGGTGCTTTCACCCTTCTGGTCCGCCCAGTAGAGGACCAGGCCGAAACC
>CAJXHQ010000594.1 GCA_913054485.1 uncultured Paracoccaceae bacterium | reverse complement strand
ATCGTAGAAAGTGAGCGTTTTGTCATAGAGCACGTCCAGCGACTTGATGTCCTTCAAGAGCTTGTGCTCATGCCCCAGAAGGTCGTCGGTCACCTTGTCTATCTGGCCCTGCACCGTCTCGTAGCGCGCGGTGAACTGGGCAAAGGGTGCGGCGCGGCCCAGCAGTTTCTCCCAGAAGCTCCGCTTGCGGCGCACGTCCAGTTCCGAGACGGAGAAGCCGCGAATGGTGGTAACGATGCCGCGCAGGCTGTCGCCCGCAGGCCCCACATCCTTGTTGCGCACGTCAGCCAGCATGGCCTGGCTGATTTCCTGCAGTTCGGCCTGCGCGCCGGAGCCGAAACCGATGATCGAATTGCTGTCGCTCATGTCCAGCTCTGCCATCCGCGAGGTGATCGCCGCGCTGGTTTCCGGCGCGTCATCGCCCAGCGCCTACACTTCGGCGACGGGTTCGGGCAGGGTGATGGCAGTAACTTCTTCCACGAGCGTCTGGGCCTCGACAGCTCTTTTCTGAACGGTTTCCGACATGTAACAGGCTCCTCAGGTCAAATCAGGTGCGGTCCAGCCGGACCCCTTCGCGCTGCAAGCGGTCGCGCAGCACGTCAATTTCGATATCCAGCCCGCTGCGGTCTTCGATCAGCAGCTTGGCGGTGCGGGCAGAGAAATTCTGTTCCAGATCATCCAGCAGCGCCATGTAGCTGTCGCGTGCCACGGCGTCCTGGCTGCGGGCGTAGATGTCGGCGAATTTCACCGTCGCATCCCGCGCCCCCTGCAAATAGACGGTCAGATACTTGCGCGCCGCCGTCAGGTCGCCGGGGTCTTCCTCCACCGTGCGGAACAGGTCGCGGGCGACGGTCTGGAACCGTTCCACCCGCGCATCCACCTGCCGGTCTTGCGCGCGCAATGCGGCGTCTTTCATGGCAGCAAGATGCGCTTCGGCCTCATCCACGGCGCGCGCAACACGCGATTGCTGGAAGTCATCGACGCCTTCAACGCCCTTGTCTGTCAGCGGGTCGATGCCGAAGGCAGCTAGATGCAGCCCCGCGGTGGCGGCGGCATAGATGGCGGCAATGGCGAGGCCCGGTTCGGCCTTCCAGGCTGCGAGCGCTGCGCCTGTTCCGGCCAGAACAGCGGCAAAAATCTTGCGCGGCATTGCCGGGCGGCGGGCGACTTTGCGGGCATTATAGGCGGCTTCAGCCCGCATGCCTTCGCGCAACAGCCATGCGGCCAGCGTCCAGATGGCGGCACCAATGAAGCCAAGCGCAAGGCCGGCGGCGCCGCTGGTCAGCGACATCAGAAGCAGCAGGGCCCCCGGCACAAACATCAGGTTGCTGCGCAGCCCCGCCGGGTCGACCTGGGCGTTGCGGAACGAGGACTTGGGCCGGGGCTGATCCGGGGAAGACGGCCGATCCGGGCTGAAGCGCCCGCCAAAGCGTTTTGCCATCTCTTCAGCCTCCCACGATCCAGCCGGTGGAGAGGCCAAGCATCAGGATGAATAAGGCCGCAAAGGCAAGCTTTTGCACTGGAAAATCCCCAAGATACTCATTCCTGCACCAAATCTAGGGCGGCAATGGAGGTATTCCTAGGGGAAGTTCCGCCTAAATGCCTCAGTGGCGGGGATTTTTGGGGCCGGGACGGCCTGCCGGGCGGCCTGAGGGGCGCTCGCTGGTGCGTTCACCGGTGCGTTTGCCGGAGGGCGCGCCGGCCTTGCCGCCGGGTTTTCCGCCTGTACGCGCGCCGGGCTTGCTGCCCGCGCGCTCAGGGGCTTTGCCGCCGCGCGCCGGGGCCTTGCCCGCGGGGCCGCGCGGGCCGGGGCGGCCGCTGGAAGACGGGTCTTTTGGCGCGCCGGGGCGGCCTGCCATGGTGCTGGGCTTCTTCCGGGTAAAGCGTCTCGGCTTGGCGGACGCTTCTTCTTCCGGCTCCAGGCCCAGCTGGTCGCGCATCACCCGGCGGCGGATTTCCTCTACGCCGCCCAGCTTCAGCTGGCCCAGCTGGAAGGGGCCGTAAGACACCCGCAAGAGCCGGTTCACATTATATCCGATGTCTTCCATCGCGCGGCGGATCTCGCGGTTTTTGCCTTCGCGCAGGCCGATGGTCAGCCAGGCATTGGCACCCTGCTGGCGGTCCAGCGTCACGGTCATCGGCTGGAAGTGTTCGCCTTCAACGGTCAGCCCCTTGCGCAGCGGTTCAAAATCTTCTTCCTTCGGGCGGCCGTTGATCCGCACCCGGTAGCGGCGCAGCCAGCCGGTTGAGGGCAGCTCCAGCTGGCGCTTGATGCCGCCGTCGTTTGTCAGCAGCAAGAGCCCCTCGGAATTGAGGTCCAGCCGGCCCACCGTCATCACCCGGGGCAGATCCTCGGGCAGCTCGTCAAAGATGGTCTTGCGGCCCTTTTCGTCGCTGGTGGTGGTCACCAGGCCCGCGGGCTTGTGATAGAGCCACAGCCGCGCCGGTTCCGGTTCCGCGACCGGCTTGCCGTCCACCAGCACCCTGTCCTTGGCGGTGACGTTCAGCGCCGGGCTGGTGATCTTCTCGCCATTGACG
>CAJXHQ010000593.1 GCA_913054485.1 uncultured Paracoccaceae bacterium | reverse complement strand
ACCTTGCCGTCTTCAATGCAGAAGAACTGGTGGAACCGCATATGCGTCTGGTGACCGGTCGGCGGGATGTCGAGCCAGGGTGCCGTGAACACCCCGGTGTAATACCCGCCGCAACCGACCCAGTCATGGCCATGCCCGTCGGTGCCAGCCATCACGATCCAGTCGCGCCGCTCCAGGTCCGGCCAGGCCGCCAGAAGCCCTGCATAAGCGTCGTCATAAAACGCCGCCGCACCAATGCTGTCGCCAAAGGGATGACACAGGCGGAACAGCGCATCTGGCGCGCAGACCTCGTCCAGCGCCGCGCGCACGCCGCCTTCGCAGAAGTCATACATCGCCGCCCGCAGCGGCGCAATCAGCGCCTTATTTGCGGTATGGGCATCCGTGGTCATATACTCAACTTCCGGCTTCTTCTGTTTCAAAATATCCCGGGGGAGGCCGCAAGGCCGGGGGCAGAGCCCCCTTACTCCGCCTCGCGGTACGGCGCGCCTTCCCCGTAGGGCACATTGATCCCGCCGTAGCGGCGCACCCGGACATTGCACTGCTCCGCATGGCCCACAAACCCTTCCAGCATACACAGGCGCGAGCCGTATTCGCCGATCAGCGTCGCCGCCTCATCGGTGGTCACTTTCTGATAGCTGTGCGTTTTCAGGTATTTGCCCACCCAAAGCCCGCCGGTATAGCGCCCGGCCTTCTTGGTCGGCAGCGTGTGGTTGGTGCCGATCACCTTGTCGCCGTTAGAGACATTGGTGCGGGGGCCCAGGAACAGCGCGCCATAACAGGTCATCTTCTCCAGGAACCAGTCGTCGCGGTCGGTCATCACCTGCACGTGCTCGGATGCGATGTCATCCGCCACCTGCAGCATCTCGTCATAGGTGTCACAGACGATAACCTCGCCGTATTCCTCCCAAGACACCTTTGCGGTGCCCGCAGTCGGCAGAATGCCCAGGATGCGGTCCACTTCCGCCAACGTTTCTTCCGCCAGCTTGCGGGAATTGGTCAGCAGCACGCAGGGAGAATTATAGCCATGTTCCGCCTGACCAAGGAGGTCGGTGGCACAGAGTTCGGCGTCCGCAGCACTTTCATCCGCAATGACCATGGTCTCGGTCGGGCCCGCAAACAGATCGATGCCGACGCGGCCAAAAAGCTGGCGCTTGGCTTCGGCCACAAAGGCGTTGCCGGGGCCGACCAGCATGTGCACCGGGTCGATGGTTTCAGTACCCAGCGCCATGGCGCCGATCGCCTGGATGCCGCCCATCACATAGATCTCATGCGCGCCGCCCAGATGCATGGCGGCAATCACCGCCGCGTTGGGTTTGCCGTTGAAGGGCGGGGTGCAGGCGATGATGCGGGGGACGCCCGCAACGGAAGCCGTGGCGACAGACATATGCGCCGAGGCCACCATCGGAAATTTGCCGCCGGGGATGTAGCAGCCGACCGATTGCACGGGGATGTTCTTGTGGCCGAGGATCACCCCCGGCATGGTTTCCACTTCGATATCCAGCATAGAGTCGCGCTGCGCCTGGGCAAAGTTGCGCACCTGGGCCTGGGCGAATTTGATGTCGGCCAGCTCACGCTCCGTCAGCGAGGCGATCAGCGCGTCGATTTCCGGCTGGCTCAGCCGGTAGGAGGCGGGGGAGTAGTTGTCGAATTTCTCGCTCAGCTCGCGCACGGCTGCGTCGCCGCGGGTCTCGATGTCCTTCAGCGTGGCTTCGACAACGGCGCGGGTCTTGGCGTCATCCTCGGCCCGGTCCGCGTCGGATTTGCCGCGTTTGAGATACTCGATGGTCATTGGTCACACTCTCGGGTTGGAGGAGGGGCACGAGGACCCCTCCGAAGTCATTGTCTTACTCGGGCTGCGGCGCGGTTTTTTCGCCGCGGTCATAGGCTTCCCAGCCTTCGCCGTTGAACAGGTCGACGCCCAGCTGCGCCGCCACATGGGCGAAATCCACGTTCACCCAGTTGTCGACGATCTTGCCGTCGACAACTTTCCAGAAGTCCATGTACCGGATCTCGATCCGCTTTCCGGTGGGCGCGATGCCAAGGAACGTGCCGCTGTGCGTCGCTTCCTGACGGCCGAAGGCGGCGGCCCATTCGCCCATGTAGAGCCGGGCCTCATCAATGCAGACCTTGTCGGAGAACGCCGCCTGGAAGGGTTGCTGCCAGTTGTCCTGGAATTCCTTCAGGCCGGTCTTGGTGCCGCAGCCCTGGTTGCCCATCCAGCGGAAGCCTTCGGTGAAGAACTCGCCGATATCGGCGATGCGGTGGTCGTTCAGCCCGTCGACCATGTTCTCGATCACGGCGCGGGTCTCTTCGGTCTTGCTCATATCCGTGTCTTTGGTCAGCACGGCCTGTTCGGGGCGGGAACCTTTCATGGGTTCAGTCCTTTTGTTGGGTTGCCAAGGGTATTTCTGTCCGGGCGGGAGGGTCATCCGACAGACAGAAAATCCCTTGGCATCCGGTTGAGCGCCGGATGGCGCGCAACTGCGGTATGGCGGGCAGCCGAACTCATCAGCCTTTCACCGCGCCTGCGGTCAACCC
>CAJXHQ010000592.1 GCA_913054485.1 uncultured Paracoccaceae bacterium | reverse complement strand
CGGCAGGCGGTTTTCGTCCATGTAAGCGCGCACGTCTTCCGGGGCCCAATGGGCCAGCGGGTTGATCTTGATGCGGCCGGTACCCTCTTCGACCTCGAAGAACTCCAGCGCGGCGCGGGTGCCGGCCTGGAAGCGCTTGCGGCCGGAGATCCAGCCGTCAAAGCCTTTGAGCGCGTTCTGCAGCGGCACGGTCTTGCGCAGGTCGCAGCAGGCATCGGTGCTGGAGAAGCGCAGGGCGCCGTAGGGGTCTTTCTCGGCGATGTCCTTGGCGCGGATGATCTGCACGTTGCGCAGACCCAGGCGCTCGCTCACCTCCTGCTGGTAGACCAGCGTTTCGGTGAACAAGAGCTCTGTGTCCACAAACAGGACCGGGGTCATCGGGTCGATGACGGCGGCCATGTGCAAAAGCACCACGGATTCTGCGCCAAAGCTGGAGACCAGCGCGATATGCCCCGCATCTTCCAGCGCGCCCTGCATCACTGCGGTGGCCGAATGGTGGCGGTAGCGCGCATTCAGCGCCTCCACTTTTCCGGCCAGCGCGGCGCTGGCATCCGGGCGGGGATCCCCCGCCGGTATCTGGGTGTCAGTGAGTACCATGCCTTAAGCCACCTTTTTCTGGGCTTCGGGGTAAAGCGCGGCCTTGAAGGGGGCCATGCCGGTGCGGCGGTAGGTTTCCAGGAAAGTCTCGTCTTCGTTGGCACGGATGGCGAGATAAGCGTCGACGATGCGCTCAACGGCCGGAACGATCTCGTCATAGGCAAAGCCGGGGCCTGCGCGTTCGCCGATGGCCGCAGACCAGGTGGCGTCACCGCCAAGGGTGATCTGGTAGTTCTCGACGCCGGCGCGGTCCAGGCCGAGGATGCCGATATGGCCCACGTGGTGGTGGCCGCAGGCGTTGATGCAGCCCGAGATCTTGATCTGCAGGTGACCGATGTCATGCTCGATCTTCAGCTCGTCAAAGCGGACCGCCAGCTGTTCGGCGACCGGGATCGAACGCGCGGTGGCCAGTGCGCAATAGTCCATGCCGGGGCAGGCGATGATGTCCGAAATCAGGCCGATGTTTGCGGTGGCCAGCCCATGTGCTTTGAGGCGCGCGTGGATGGCCGGCAGGTCGTTCTTGTGCACATGCGGCAGGATCACGTTCTGCTCGTGGCTGATGCGCAGCTCGTCATAGGCGAATTCCTGCGCCAGATCGGCCATAACGCGCATCTGCTCGGCGGTGGCGTCGCCCGGTGTTGCGCCGTGCTTCTTGATCGAGATGGTGGCGATGGCGTGGCCCTCGGCCTTATGCGCTTCGAGGTTGGTGTCGGCCCAGGCGCGGAACACCGGGTCGGCCTCGTAGGCGGCATCATAGGCTTCGGTGCCCGCGGCCTTGAAGGCGGGGGTTGCGAAATGCGCCTTGATCTCTTCGAACAGCTGCTGGTCGAAGCCGGCAAAGGCCGGGCGGATCAGGGCAAACCGCGCGTCCACACGTTCGCGGATGTCGTCGATGCCGTGCTCGTGCACGGTGATCTTGATACGCGCCTTGTACTTGTTGTCGCGGCGGCCGATCTGGTTCCAGACCGAAACCACGGCTTCGATATAGGGCAGCAGGTCCGCGCGCGGCAGGAAGTCGTTCAGCACCTTGCCAATCATCGGCGTGCGGCCCAGACCGCCGCCAACGATGATCTGGTAACCGGTCTCGCCCGCGTCGTTCTGTACGATGCGCACAGCCAGATCATGCGCCTTCAGCACCGCGCGGTCGTTGGAAGCACCGGAGACAGCGATCTTGAACTTGCGGCCCATGAACTGGAATTCCGGATGATCAGTCGACCACTGGCGGATCAGTTCGGCCACTGGGCGCGGGTCTTCCAGCTCATCAGCAGCAGCGCCGGCGAAGTGGTCGGCGGTCACGTTGCGGATGGTGTTGCCCGAGGTCTGGATGGCGTGCATGCCCACTTCGGCCAGCGCGTCGAGCATGTCTGGCACATCACTTAGCTTGGGCCAGTTGTACTGGATGTTCTGACGGGTGGTGAAGTGGCCATAGCCCTTGTCCCATTTCTCAGCCAGCAAAGCCAACTGGTTCATCTGGGCAGAATTCAGCGTGCCATAGGGGATGGCGACGCGCAGCATGTAGGCGTGTAGCTGCAGGTACAGACCATTCATCAGACGCAGGGGCTTGAATTCGTCCTCGGTGAGAGAGCCGTCGACGCGGCGCTCGACCTGGGCACGGAACTGGGCGTTGCGCTCGGCCAGAAAGGCGGCGTCGAAGTCGTTGTACTTATACATGGGCCAGGGCCTCCTGCTTGCCGTGGGCGTAGTTCGAAGGCCCGGTGCGGCGGAACTCCTCGCGGAAATGGGTGGGTTCTGGACCGTTGTCGCCGGATACGGCGTCGGCCAGATAGGCGCCAACAACGGTGGCGGCTTGGCTTTGGGCGTCGAGCAGGCGCAGCTGGGCGTGGGCCTCGTCTGTGATTAGCTCGGCCTCGGCCAGATCACGGCTCCAGGTGTCAACGGCGGTGAGATAGATCACGTCGCCTTCGATCAGGTGGTTGGCGGTGATCACTTT
>CAJXHQ010000591.1 GCA_913054485.1 uncultured Paracoccaceae bacterium | reverse complement strand
GATCGCATGGTCGCGCTGATCTTTGAAAAGCCATCCACCCGGACCCGCGTGTCCTTCGATGTCGGTGTGCGCCAGATGGGCGGGCAGACTATGGTCCTATCCGGCAAGGATATGCAGCTGGGCCACGGGGAAACCATTGCCGACACCGCCCGCGTGCTCAGCCGCTATGTGGATATGATCATGATCCGCACCTTTGACGAAACCGTGCTGACCGAAATGGCGGAATATTCCGATGTGCCGGTGATCAACGGGCTGACCGACCGCACCCACCCCTGTCAGATCATGGCTGATGTGCTGACCTACGAGGAACACCGCGGCCCGATCAAAGGCAAAAAAGTGGTCTGGGCCGGGGATGGCAACAACGTTTGCGCCTCCTTCCTGCACGCAGCAGGCCAGTTTGGTTTTGATCTCACCTTTACGGGTCCGGCACAGCTGGATCCGGAGGGTGAATTTATTGGCCTTGCCCGCAAGGCCGGCTCCACCATCACCATCGAGCGCGATGCCCAAAAGGCCGTTGAGGGCGCGGACCTTGTTGTCGCTGACACCTGGGTGTCGATGCATGACAGCCAGTCCTCCAAGGAGCGCCGCCACAACATGCTGCGCGGCTACCAGGTGAACGAAGAGCTGATGAAACACGCCAAGCCGGATGCCCTGTTCATGCATTGCCTGCCGGCCCACCGCGAGGAAGAGGTCACCTCGGCGGTGATGGACGGTCCGCAGTCGGTGATCTTTGACGAGGCTGAAAACCGCCTGCACGCCCAGAAGGCTGTGATGCGCTGGTGCCTCGGGGGCTGAGCCGGACCCATGCAGCTTTAACTGCTGGAACTGCCAGGGGAGTACGCGGTGTCGCGACTCCCTGCTGGCAGCGGTCTGCCCGGCTGGGCGGCGGGAAATGGGATCGTGCCGGTGACGCAGGCACCGCAGGAAATCTCGGTCCTGTGTCTTGCGGAACGGGTGCCCCAGGGGGTGGAGAGCTCCTCAGGCTGGTGTGCGCTGGAGGTCAGCAACCTCTGTGATCTGGATGAACCTGGCGTGGTGCTGGCCGCCGTGCGGCCTGTGTCGGAAGCGGGGTTCGGGGTCTTCGTGACCTCAACCTATCTGCGGGACTACCTGCTGGTGCGTCAGGCTGACAGCGGCCCTGTGGTGGCCGGGTGGCGGGCCGCAGGGCACGAGGTTCAGCCGCTCGCATGATATTCTCATGAAAGTTGAACGCTGCGGCTGGACTTCCCGTTTCCCTGCGGTAGGCTCCGGGCTCAGCATCAATTTTCCGGAGAGTTTTCATGGACCGGACCACGGCCCTTTTGATTGTCGACATGCAGATGGAGATGGCCAATGCCACCGCGGCGGGCCGTCCCCGGGTAAACCCGCAGGCCGAAGACCTGACAGCCGCGCTGCTTGCCGCCTTCCGCGGCGCAGGTTTTCCGGTTTGCCATGTTCTGCATGATGACCCGCGCCCCACCCACCGGTTCCGCCGCGACAAGCCCAGCGGACAGCCGATGCCCTGCGCCGCGCCGCAGGACGGCGAGAGGATATTCTGGAAAACAGGATCTTCCGGCTTTGCGGGCACCGGGCTGGGGGAGCATCTGAAGAATGCAGGCATCAAACGGCTGGTGATCACCGGCGGGGTGGCAGCCTTCTGTGTGACTTCCACCGTGCGCTCTGCGGCGGACCTCGGGTTCGAGGTTCTGGTGCCGGAGGATGCGCTGATCGGCTTTGCCATGCCTGCCCGCCATGGCGGCGACCTGGATGCGGATATGGTGCTGGAGGTGACCCTGTCGTCGCTGGCCGCTGATTTTGCGACAGTGCTGCCGACCGCAGAGCTGCTCGCGCAGCTTACGCCCGCAGCAGCGCAATAGCGCCGCGCTGGCCGGATCGCGCGGCCGCGCTACACTTGTGAAGAACCGCCTTTGTCTTGAAGGAAGGAGACTTCATGAGTGCATCCCAAGACAGGCCCGCCGCTTTGATCGTCGGGGCCGGAGCCGGGCTTTCCGCCTCATTTGCCCGTGCCTTAGCTGGGGCCGGGTTTCTGCTGCATCTTGCGGCGCGGGACACTTCGGACCTAGCCTGCCTGGCCGAGGAAACCGGCGCGCAGCTGCACCAGCTGGACGGCACCGACGCCGCAGCCGTGGCGCGGCTTGTTGAGGAGATCCCCGGACAGCTGCGGGTCGCCTGCTACAACCCCTCGGCGCGCCAGCGCGGGCCGGTGGCGGAGCTGGACCCGGAGGCGGTGCGCCAGTCCATTGAGGTCACGGCCTTTGGGGCCTTTTTGCTGGGGCGTGCGGCGGCAAAGCGGATGCTGGCGCAAAGCCCGGACGAGGGGTGCCGCGGCACGATCCTCTTCACCGGGGCCTCGGCCGGGGTAAAGGGCTTTGCGGAATCGGCACCTTTTGCGATGGGGAAGTTCGCACAGCGCGGGCTTGCCCAGTCGATGGCGCGCGAGCTGCACCCGAAGGGCATCCACGTGGTCTGGGTCAATATCGACGGGGCGATCCGCAACGAAACCCGCCTGCAGCAGATGGCCGCCAATGCCGCGCCCGACAGCATGCTGA
>CAJXHQ010000590.1 GCA_913054485.1 uncultured Paracoccaceae bacterium | reverse complement strand
GTCTTTGCCCCCTTCTTACGGGCGGCGGACTGGGGCGCGCCGCAGGACCAGCGGATTTTTCTGGAGGTCGATGGCGCGGTCAAACAGGACGCCACGCTGGGTGAGCTGATCTGGAGCGTCGAAGAGATTCTCTGCCATCTGTCCGGTTTCTACCATCTGCGTCCGGGGGATGTGATTCTCACCGGGACCCCGGCCGGCGTGGGGCCGGTGGTGGCCGGCAATAAAATTTCCGGTGGTATCGACGGGCTTTCGCCGGTCTCGCTAACGCTAACAGCCCCGGAATAGCACAGGAATCTGCGTCACCCTGCCGCAGATAAAACCGACCGGTCGGTCTACTATTGACTGTTGATAGTTACAAAAGCACAAAATAGGCCTCGTAGATGCCGGTTTTGTTCAGCGTGGCAGGCTGATGTGCCTCGGGTTTCCATGTGGCACCCCTCTTCAGCTTGCCTTACGCGGCAGCCCGGCCAGGTTTTTGTTCTTCTGGCGCCGGAAATGGCGTTAGGGTGCAATGTGTTGGAAGGGGAGGAATAACCAATGACCACACGCAGAGTAATCCTGGGTGCGCTGGGCGCAGCCGCATTCGCCGCAATGGGCGCGACATCCGCCATGGCGCAAGAGGTGACGCTGAAGCTGCACCAGTTCCTGCCGGCGCAGGCCAATGTGCCCAAGCTGATCCTGGACGTCTGGGCTGACAAGGTGGAGGCCGATTCCGAAGGCCGCATCAAGATCGACCGTTTCCCCTCGATGCAGCTGGGCGGCAAGCCACCAGAGCTGATGGACCAGGCCATCGACGGCGTTGCCGACATCGTCTGGACCGTGGTGGCCTATACGCCGGGCCGCTTCCCCTCGACCGAGGTGTTCGAGCTGCCCTTCATGATGAACGATGCCCGCGCCATGTCGAGCGCCTACTGGCAGATGTTCGAAAAGCACATGAAAGACACCGAGTTCAAGGATGTGCACATCCTTGGCACCTGGGTACACGGCCCCGGCATGATCCACACATCGGACCCGGTGGAAGCGCCTGCCGACCTGCGCGGCATGAAGATCCGCGGCGGCGGCCGTTCGGTGAACGGCCTGCTGGAGCAGCTGGGCGCAACTCCGGTCGGCATGCCGGTTCCGGCGATCCCGGAAGCCCTGTCCAAAGGCGTGATCGACGGCACCACCATCCCGTGGGAAGTCACCGGCGCGCTGAAAGTTCCGGAACTGGTCGAAAACCACACCGAATTCACCGGCAAGGCGCTTTACACGCTGACCTTCGTGCTGGCGATGAACAAAGACAAGTACAACAGCCTGCCTGACGATCTGAAGGCGGTCGTGGACGCAAACTCCGGCCTGGAATTCTCGGTCTTTGCAGGCGGCACCATGTCGGACGCTGACGGCCCCTCGCGCGAGTTCGCGCTGGATAACGGCAACAACGTGATCACCCTGGACGCGGAACAGACCGCGGTGTGGCGTGAAGCGGCGCAGCCGATCTACGACAAGTGGATCGCCGACGTGGCCGAAAAAGGCATCGACGGCCAGGCGCTGATCGATGAGGCCACCGCGCTGATGGACGCCTATTCCAACTAAATCCGCATGAGACAGACAACACGCCGGGCCGCCCTTGTTGCGGCCCGGTGTCCTTAAAGGCGGGGAGCTCTCCCACAATGCATAAATTCATGACGAAGCTGGCACGCGCCATGGCCGCCATTGGCGGCATCGTGCTCAGCCTTCTGATCCTGCTCACCTGCGTGTCGATCTCGGGACGGCTCTTGAACGGCTTCCTGCACGGCGGGCTGATGCAGTCCATCGCGCCGGGGTTTTCGGACTGGGCGATCAACTATGTCGGCCCGATCAACGGCGACTTCGAACTGGTCGAAGCCGGTGTGGCCTTTGCCATCTTCGCCTTTCTGCCGCTGTGCCAGATCTCGGCCGGCCATGCATCGGTGGATATTCTGGCCAGCAAATTCCCGGCCCGGGTGAACCGCTTCCTGCGGATGCTGACCGATATCGTCTTTGCGCTGGTTCTTGTCCTCATTGCCTGGCGTCTGGGTGCAGGGCTGGCCAGCAAATACGGCAATGGCGAAACCTCCTTCCTATTGGAGTTTCCCGTCTGGTGGGCCTATGCGCTCAGCTTTGTCGCGGCGGTGACCGCAGCTGCGGTGGGCATCTATATGGCCGTGATCCGCATTCTTGAATTTATGACCGGCCAGATCCGTATCTGGGAAGGCGTGGAGACTGACCTGTGACTGCTCTCGAAATCGGAATTATGTCCTTCCCGGTGCTGATGATCCTGATCTTCCTCAGGGTTCCCATCGGCCTGTCGATGTTCCTGGTCGGCCTTGGCGGGCTGATCATGGTGACCGACGGCACCCAGGTCGCCTTTGGCCGCCTGAAAAGCGAGACCTACTCGACCTTCTCGTCCTATTCGCTGACCATCGTGCCGATGTTCCTGCTGATGGGGCATTTCGCAACGCTGGGCGGCATGTCCTCGGCGCTGTTCAAGGCCGCCGAGGGCTTCCTCGGCCACAAGAAGGGCGGGGTCGCCATGGCGGCAATCGGCGCCTGTGCGGGTTTCG
>CAJXHQ010000589.1 GCA_913054485.1 uncultured Paracoccaceae bacterium | reverse complement strand
GAATTCCCGCCGGAGAATTGGTCGACCCGCTGGTATGGCTTCTACTTTGGCTCAGATGAATGGATGCAGGCAACCTGGACGTCGGTCAAGGCGGCTTTCCTGACCATGCTGGTGGCGACCCCGATCGGCGTTCTGGCGGCCTATGGTCTGCACGCCTCGAAAGTGAAATTCGTCCGGGTGGCCTTTGTCCTGATGCTGACCCCGATGATGGTGCCGGTGGTTCTGATCGCGATCGGTGCCTTCTATACCTACGTTCAGCTGGGTATCCTCTACACGATCACCGGCTTGGTGCTGGCCCATACCGTACTGGCCTTGCCTCTGGTGGTGATCGTCACCGGATCCGCGCTGCAGGGCTATGACATGAGCCAGGAAGAAGCCGCCCGCAGCCTGGGTGCGCCACGGTGGAAGGCTTTCCTGACCGTAACGCTGCCTCAGATCCGCTTTGCGGTCGTGACCAGCGCGCTCCTGTCCTTTCTGACGTCTTTCGACGAGGTCGTGGTTGCGATGTTTGTCTCGGGCGGAGACAATCCCACGCTGACGCGCAATATGTTCAACGCTCTGCGCGACCAGATCGATCCGACGATCGCTTCGATCTCGACCATCATGATCCTGGTCACGACCTTCATGATGGTTCTGGCGCAGATGTTCGGTCAGGAAAAGAAAAAGCCCGAGTAATACGCGAAATGCCTCTCCGGGTGCAGGCCCGGTGAGGCACAGGACGCACTGCGAAGGCGGATCCTCTTCAGCACTTGGGGAGCATGGCCTCGCCGGTGCGACAGACGGGAAAGAAACTCATCAAGATGACCTTGTCGATCAACACAGATGCGGCCGAGCTGATCAACGGCGATGGAAGCAGCCCGGTGCTCCTTCTCTGCGAACATGCATCGCGCCGCATTCCGGCGAAATATGAAGGGTTGGGCCTTTCAGAGGCGGACCGGGACAGCCACGCGGCCTGGGATCCGGGCGCGTATGACCTGGGCTGCGTCCTGTCCGAGGCTCTGGACGCCCCGTTTCTTGCCGGCTGCGTGTCGCGGCTGGTATATGATTGCAACCGGCCGCCGGAAGCCGCCAGCGCCATTCCGGAAAAATCCGAACGGATCGAGGTGCCCGGCAACCGGGATCTGCCGCAAGACGCCCGCGACGCGCGTGCGCGCGAAGTCTATCAGCCGTTCTGCAAGGCCGTGGACTGTGTCCTTGAGCAGATCGGCCCATCTGCGGTGCTTGTGACCATCCACTCTTTCACCCCGGTTTTTCACGGCATGCCCCGCAGTGTCGAACTGGGCATTCTGCATGACGCAGACTCCCGTCTGGCGGATGCCATGCTGCACCACGCGAACCTGATTCCGCACCGCGTGGTTGCGAGAAACGAACCCTATGGCCCCGAGGACGGTGTCACGCATTCGCTGAAGCTGCATGGATTGAGCCGGGGACTGGCCAATGTCATGATCGAAGTGCGCAACGACCTGCTGCGCACTCCCGAAGATATCCACCGTTTGGCGCAGGAGCTGCTTTTACCGCTGCGATCCGCGCTGGAACATCTCGCGATGGAGGAAAACGCGTCGTGATTACCGCTCTGAGTTTTGAAGATCTGAAGGACCAGGTTGCCGCCGGCGCCGTTGATACTGTTCTGGCCTGCCTGGTGGACATGCAGGGCCGCCTGATGGGCAAGCGCTTCCATGCCAAGCATTTCATCGGCGGCGCCTGGGAGGAGACCCACTGCTGCAACTATCTGCTGGCAACCGACCTGGAGATGGCAACGCCGGACGGCTACGCTTCGACCAGCTGGGAGCGGGGCTACGGCGACTACCTGATGAAGCCGGACCTCGGCACCCTGCGCCCGCTGCCCTGGCTGGAGGGCACCGCGATGGTGCTGTGTGATGTGCTGGACCATCATACGCACGAAGAAGTCCCCCACTCCCCGCGCGCGGTCCTGAAGGCGCAGGTCAGCCGGCTCAAGGCGATGGGCTATGACGCCATGTGCGCCACCGAGCTGGAGTTCTTCCTGTTCGCCAAGAGCTTTGACGAGATCCGCCGCTCGGGCTTCCGCGATCTGGAGCCGATCTCGGGCTACAACGAGGATTACAGCATCCTGCAGACCACGCGCGAGGAACATGTGATGCGCCCGGTCCGCAACCACCTGTGGGACGCCGGTATCCCGGTCGAGAATTCTAAGGGCGAGGCGGAGACCGGCCAGGAGGAGCTGAACATCAAATACGCCGCCGCGCTGGACACGGCGGAATACCACACCATCGCCAAACACGCGGTGAAGGAAATCGCCGAGCAGCAGGGCCACGCCGTGACCTTCCTACCCAAGTGGAGCCACGAAAAAGTTGGCTCCTCCAGCCATGTGCACCAGTCGCTGTGGCAGGACGGCAAGCCCGCCTTCTTCGACCCAAGCGATGAACTCGGCATGTCCGCGCTGATGAAGAGCTACATGGCCGGGCTCTTGAAATACGCCCCCGATTACACCGCCTTCATGGCGCCCTACATCAACAGCTACAAACGCTTCATGAAAGGCACCTTTGCCCCGACCCGTATCATCTGGTCGGTAGACAACCGCAC
>CAJXHQ010000588.1 GCA_913054485.1 uncultured Paracoccaceae bacterium | reverse complement strand
TGGCTCTGCGTTGTCAGCTTGTGCAGTGGCGAGGGTGCTGACAATCGGCAGTTGGTAAAGCACCAAACGCTGTTCTTCGATGGCCGCGGTGATTTCTGTCAGCCAGTGCATTTCCTGCATGCGCCGAGCTACCTCGTCACCGGATTCACTGTGGCGATGAATGCGGTTGCGCCCGGCATCCTTGGCACGGTAGAGCGCGCGGTCGGCTTCCTGGATCAGCTCATCAACCGACGCATGTTCGCCGCCGCCGATCACTGCGCCGATGCTGGTGGTGACCTGCACCGGTTCTGAAATGCCCGGGATATCGAAGGGGGCGGCGTTGATGCGTGCGCAAAGTGCGGCGGCCACGCGGCCGGCCTCTGCTTTGTCTGCGCCGGGCATGACGATCATGAATTCCTCGCCGCCAACCCGCGCCAGCAGGTCGACCGGGCGCAGCTGGCCAAGCAGACGCTTGGCGGTTTCCACCAGCACCGCGTCACCGGCCGGGTGGCCGTAGAGATCGTTGATGCGTTTGAAGTGGTCGAGGTCAGCGACCATGACGGCAAAGGTCTCTCCGCGCTCCTCGGCTTCGCGGGCCACGCGGTCCAGGAACGGTTTTGCATAGCGGCGGTTGTAGAGCCCGGTCATCGGGTCCTCGACGGCGGCGCGCAGCCCGTTGCGCACATTGTCACGCAAAAGATCGGCGCGCAGCTTGTGGTGCAGCTGGGTGGCCAGCCGCAGGGCCAGCTCTTCCACGTCGAACCCGGCCTGCATCACGTCATGAGCACCGCGGTCCAGCGCTTCGGCCGCCGAATGCGGCTCGGCCGGGTTGGGGATGGCAATGACCACCGACTGCCTGGTGGCGGCGCGGGCGCGCAGATCAGCAATCAGCCGCAACGCCGGTCCGGGGGCGGCCTCGTTCAGCTCAACCACGAAGATATCGGCCACCGGTGCGCTCATCAGCGGCTGGATGTCGCCGATCTGATGGGTGCGCAGCTCGTAAGGAACACGGGTCTTTATGCGGTCGCGCCAGCGCATGGCGGTGGCCATTGTATGGGTCACCAGCGCCACCCGGCCGCCATCGATCTGCGCCTGGCTGATACGGTCGGCAAAGGGCAGGTCGAAAACCTGCGATGCCTCGCGCTGCAGATGCAGCTCCTCATTGGTGGAGCGGGTACGGATCAGGCTGCGGATGCGGGCCTGCAGAATGACATCGTCCAGCGGCTGCTGCAGCACATCGTCAATGCCCGCAGCCAGTGCGGTCAGCCGCCCGGCGCTGTCGTTCTGTGCAGAAATGGCAATCACCGGCACATCAGCGAGGTCTTCGTCGCGGGCCAGTTCGGCACGCACATCCGCCGCCGTGCCATCGGGCAGGGACATGGCGGTGAGCACCAGATCGGGACGGCAGCGGCGCGCCACGGACATCAGCCCCTGGATGCCGTCTGTCTGCGCCACCTGGTAATAGGCGGCCGACAGCTGCACCTTGAGCATGATCCGGTTGGTCGCAACCCCGTCTATGATCAGGATGGTGCCTTGCACGCTGGTTTTACCTCGGACTCTTGCCTTGATTTCTCCACAAGTGTTTATGACATCGGTTAACAAACTCTTTCATAATTTAGGAAAAGTGACACAACATGCAGCTTTCCGCCGAAAACGCTGAGATTCTGGGGCTTGAGGCCCTGGCCTGGCTCGCCGCAAGCGAGGATTTGATGCCGGTCTTCCTTAACGCTTCGGGCGCAAGTGAGTCGGATTTGCGGCAGCGCGCGGGCGAACCGGAGTTCCTGGGTGCAGTTTTGGACTTCCTGATGATGGATGATGAATGGGTCACCGGGTTCTGTGACAGCCGGGGCCATGCCTATGATCTGGTAATGCGTGCCAGAATGTCGCTTCCAGGCGGTGCCCAGACCCATTGGACCTGATAGAGCAGGCTCAACCGCTTTTCTTTGCAAGGAATGATCATGGCCCTGGACGCGCTGCTGTTTGACAAGGACGGAACCCTGTTTGATTTCGGGGCAACCTGGAACACCTGGGCAGGGCGGGTGCTGCTGGACCTCAGCGGCGGTGCCGAGGCACAGGCGCAGGAGATGGCGGACACGCTGCGCTATGACTGGGCCGCGCAGGCATTCTTTCCTGACAGTTTTGTCATCGCCGGCACCAATGGCGAGGTGGCCGGGGCGCTGTCACGGCATGTGCCGGACATGAGCACGGCGGAACTGGAACGCTATCTGGCACAACGTGCAGGCGAAGCGGACCTGTCCCCGGCCGTGCCGCTGGCCGGGTTCCTGGATGGGTTGAATGCGGCTGGCAAGACGCTGGGCGTGATGACCAATGACAGCGAAAGCTCGGCGCGCAGCCAACTGACCCGGGCGGGTGTGCTGGACCGGTTTGCCTTTGTGGCCGGTTTTGACAGCGGCCATGGTGAAAAACCGGATCCCGACCCGCTGCTGGCCTTTTGCCATGCGGTGGATGTGACGCCGGAGCGCACCGCCATGGTCGGCGACAGCGCCCATGACCTGATTGCCGGCCGTGCGGCCGGCATGACCACAATTGGCGTGCTGACCGGCCCGGCGGTGGCGCAGGACCTGGCCC
>CAJXHQ010000587.1 GCA_913054485.1 uncultured Paracoccaceae bacterium | reverse complement strand
CAATCTTCTGGAGCTGGAGCGCAAGGATCTGGACGCCCCCAACTGGGTGCTGATCTGGCGCAAGTTCAAGACCCACAGGCTGGGGCTGGCCTCGGGCATCTTTCTGCTTTTCAGCTACCTGATGCTGCCTTTTGCGGGGTTCATCGCGCCCTACGGGCCGAACACCCGTCACGCCGACCATCTGTATTCGCCGCCGCAATCGGTGAACTTCTTCCACGAGGGCGAATTCATCGGCCCCTTCGTCTACCCGATGGAATCCGAGGCCAACCTTGAGACCTTCCAGTGGGAATTCATTGCCGACACGGACAACCCGGCCAAGCTGACGTTCTTCTGCGAGGGCGACAGCTACATGCTGGCGGGCCTCATCAAGGCCGACACCCACCTGTTCTGCGCGCCGGACGGTGTGACCATCTTCCTCTGGGGCTCCGACCGCTTGGGGCGCGATGTGTTCTCCCGCATCTTCTTTGGGGCCCAGCTGTCGCTGACTGTGGGCCTGATCGGCATCACCGTCTCCTTCGTTCTCGGCATTTTCTTCGGCTCACTGGCGGGCTATTTCGGCGGCCGTATAGACTGGGTCATCAACCGGGTGATCGAGGTCCTGCGCTCCCTGCCGGAACTGCCCTTGTGGCTGGCGCTCTCTGCTGCGGTGCCGTCAAACTGGTCGCCCGTTGCGGTCTTCTTCATCATTTCGATCATCCTCGGCATTCTGGACTGGCCAGGACTGGCCCGTTCGGTGCGCGCCAAGTTCCTCAGCTTGCGCGAAGAAGAATACGTCCGCGCGGCTGAGATGATGGGAGCTTCCTCAGGCCGGGTGATCCGCAAGCACCTGCTGCCGAATTTCATGTCGCACCTCATCGCCTCTGCCACCCTGTCGATCCCGGCGATGATCCTGGGCGAGACGGCGCTGTCCTTCCTTGGCCTCGGCCTGCGCGCGCCTGCTGTGAGCTGGGGGGTGATGCTGAACGATGCGCAGAACCTCACCTCGGTTGAGATCTACCCGTGGATTGCCATTCCGATGATCCCGATTATTGTCGTTGTGCTTGCCTTCAATTTCCTCGGCGACGGGCTGCGCGACAGTCTGGATCCGTACCAGCAGTAAGAGATTTAACGATGACTTTGATTTCCAGCCTGCCCTCCGCAGGCCGCTTTGCCGTGACCGGAACCGGACACCTGCCCAGCGCCTATGCCGTGACACCTCTCGCCAATGCCTCGGTAGCCGCTGCGGGGCTGGAACTGGCGGCATTGATCGAGGCGCTGAACCTCGCGCCTGCTGCCCCCGAAGTCACTGTTGACCAGCGCCTGGCCTCCCTGTGGTTCAATCACAGCTTCCGCCCCTCCGGCTGGGAGATGCCCTCGCTCTGGGATCCCATCGCCGGCAATTACGAGGCCGCAGATGGCTGGATCCGGCTGCACACCAACCTGCCCCACCACCGCGATGCCGCGCTGCGCGCGCTTGGCTGCAGCGGCACGCGCGAGGCCGTGGCCGAAGCCCTGCGCAGCTGGGACGCCGAGGCGCTGGAAACAGCGGTGGTCCGCGAAGGCGGCGCCGCCGCCATGATGCGCAGCCGTGCGGACTGGCTGGCACACCCGCAAGGCAAAGCCGTGGCCGGCGAACCGCTGATTCACTGGGCCGCTCCGCGCAATATCACCCTGCGCCACCGTCCCGAGGCCAGCGTTTACCGCCCGCTTGCGGGCCTCAAGGTGCTGGATCTGACCCGCGTTCTGGCCGGCCCCATCGCCACCCGCACGCTGGCAGGATTTGGTGCCGAGGTGCTGCGCATCGACCCCATCGGCTGGGACGAGCCGGGCACCATCCCGGAAATTTCGCTGGGCAAGCGGATGGCCTGCCTGAACCTGAAAACACCCGAAGGACGCACCCGCTTCGAGGCCCTGCTCGCCGAGGCGGACATACTGGTTCATGGCTACCGAAAAGACGCGCTTGAAAACCTTGGGCTTGGCCTCACGCGGCGCGATAGAGTGGCCCCCAACCGCATCGAGGTCACCCTGAACGCCTATGGCTGGACCGGACCCTGGACCGGACGGCGCGGCTTTGACAGCCTGGTACAGATGAGCAGCGGCATCGCCCATGCGGGCATGGGCTGGGCCGGATCGGACAGACCATACCCGCTGCCGGTGCAGGCGCTGGACCACGCCACCGGCTACCTGCTGGCCGCCGCGGCGCTTTCCGCTCTTGCTGCCGCCGCCCGCGGCGAAGCAGCCCCGCACGCCCGCCTGTCGCTGGCCCACACCGCCGAATTGCTTGCGTCGCGTGAAACCACCGCGCAAGGCCCGAAGATCACTGGCCCCGCGGACGCCGACTACACCCTCCTGCCCGAAGAAAGCGGCTGGGGCCCGGGCCAGCGGCTGCAACCGCCGCTCCGTCTTGAGGACACCGCTATGCGCTGGGACCTCCCGGCCAGCCGCTGCGGCACATCAGAAGCCTCCTGGAGCAGCTGAAACCGGCAAAGGGGCTCTGCCCCCGCCGCCCAAGGGCGGCTCCCCCGGAGTATTTCCGGAAAGATGAAACCGGGCCTGGCCCCTCACCTTTGCACAAATACTCCGGGGTGAACGGGC
>CAJXHQ010000586.1 GCA_913054485.1 uncultured Paracoccaceae bacterium | reverse complement strand
TGCGTCGATCATGACCTGGCTGGAAACCAAGACCAACCGCCCCGCCAAAGAGTGGAAACAGTCCATCGAGGACCGCAAGAAGCTGGATGGCCTGTATGAGTGCGTGATGTGCGCGTCGTGCTCGACCTCCTGCCCGAGCTACTGGTGGAACGGCGACCGCTACCTTGGGCCGGCCGCGCTTCTGCATGCCTACCGCTGGATCATCGACAGCCGCGACGAGGCCACGGGTGAGCGCCTGGACAACCTGGAAGACCCGTTCAAGCTTTACCGCTGCCACACCATCATGAATTGCGCAAAGACCTGTCCGAAAGGCCTGAACCCGGCCAAGGCGATTGCGCATATCAAGAAAATGATGGTCGACCGTACGGTCTGATCGGCGCTTTGGAGGCCTCTGGAGGCCCCTGTGAGACAATTGTGAAACCCCGCCGGCCGGCGGGGTTTTGCTTTTGCAAGACGGGACAGGCTGCTTTGTGCCGGCATATCGGGGTTGCACTGGGCGGGGGTGGCGGTCCGGTCCCGGCGGGACCATCTAACGGCCAGGCGCAGCGATCGTGCTGCCTCGCCGCATATTCCTCAGGAGACGCCCGATGGCTTCCGCAACCCTGTCCAGCCTTGCAAACACCGCCCCTGCCGCGACTTCCGCAAAAGAAGCGCTGCGTATCCTCGAGCAGGCCTGGGCTTATTTTACCCCCGAAACCCCCGCCGCTCCTCCGGTCCCCGCTGAGCCGCGTGACCGGCATGACGCGGTTCAGCTTTTTGCCTACTACCGCCCGGGGCTCTGATCCGGTTGAGCCGCGCTTCCGGCAAGGGTAGATTGCTGCCATGCCCTTGTTGCTTCTGATCCTTCTGGCCGGTGTCATTGCCTATTTCATCTGGCGCCGCTGTACCTCGTCGCTGCGCCGGACCTGCCGCCGGCGCCAGCAGCGCAGCCTGGGGCGCTGGCAGTGCCAGTATTGCGGCGCCGTTGAAATGACCGTCTCTCAACCCCGCCGCTGCCGCAGCCCGCAGGCCCGCTGATCCGGGTGCGCCCGTGTCTTCGAGCCCCCTGACGGGATCTTTCGGCTTTGGCCGTGCGCCGCGAGGCGGCGAAAAGGGAGGGGCGCTGCCCCCGCCGCCCCTGCGGGCCGGCTCCCCCGGAGTATTTGGGGAAAGGTGAGGAGCGGGAAACCGGAGGCGGGGTTCGGATCGACCTGGCGGATGCAGAGAATCCTTGCCATGGCGGCGCGGATCGGAGATAGCGCTGCCAAGACGCCAACGCACGCGCCTCTGTCCCAAGGATGGCTCTCTGCCGCCTCATGGTTACGCAGCGACGGTAACGTCTCTGATCGAAGTGAGCGGTCATATATGGCCGGGTCTTTTGGAGATGGTAAGTATGACCGAGGCAGCCGGGCTGAAGGCCCGCAAGGCGTTCCCCGCCGCACCGCATCTGGACTATATTGAAAGCAACCGGTTCGAGCAGCCGGTGCTGGTGATCAGCCGCGCTGCCGTGGCGCGGCAATATGCGGCGCTGGCGCAGGGGCTGGGGCGGGCGCGGATCCACTATGAGGTGAAGGCCAATCCGGCACCGGAGATCCTGGCAGAGCTGACCGCGCTCGGCTGCTGTTTTGATGCGGCCAGCAAGGCGGAAATCGAAGCCTGCCTGGCGGCCGGGGCTGCGCCTGGGCAGATTTCTTTTGGCAATACTGTCAAGCGGCCCGCGGATATCGCCTTTGCGCATTCCGTTGGCATCACCCATTTTTCTGCGGATGCCGGCGAAGAGCTGGAAAAGATTGCCGCCCATGCACCGGGGGCCGAAATCTGCCTGCGGTTGCTGGTGGAGGCGGATACAGGCGCCGATTGGCCGCTCAGCCGCAAATTCGGCTGCACGGGCGAAAAAGCGCTGCAATTAATGGGCCGCGCAAAAACCCTGGGGCTGAAGCTGGCGGGGCTCTCGTTCCACGTCGGATCGCAGACCCGGGATCCGCAAATGTGGGCTAGTACATTGGATCACGCCGCCGAGGTTTGGCAGGCGGCTGAGGCCGCAGGCCACAGCCTGCGCCTGTTGAATATCGGCGGCGGCTTTCCCGCCTCATATTGCGACGCGGGCCTGCCGGCAGAAGACTATGCCGCGCGGGTGATGGCGCAGGTGGAGGCGCGTTTTGCGCATGTGCCGCAGATCATGGCAGAACCGGGCCGCGGCCTGGTGGCCGAGGCGGGCGCGATTGCAGCCGAGGTGCTGCTGGTGTCTCGCAAGCATGACCGCGACCTGCACCGCTGGGTGTACCTCGACACCGGGATGTTCTCGGGGTTGGCGGAGACCATGGATGAGGCGATCCGCTACCGGATCACCACGGGGCGCGACCTGGAGGTCAAGGGCCCCTGCATCCTGGCAGGCCCGTCTTGCGACAGCGCTGATGTGCTTTATGAAAAACAGCCTTATCAGCTACCCTTGGGGCTGCGGGCTGGCGACCGTGTGGTGATCCACAGTGCTGGCGCATATACGTCGACCTACGCGTCAGTGGGTTTCAACGGGTTCCCGCCGTTGGATGTTATTGTCATCTGACGCTTGCGCAGGCGCGCTGCCTGTGGCCAGATGGGGCGGTCA
>CAJXHQ010000585.1 GCA_913054485.1 uncultured Paracoccaceae bacterium | reverse complement strand
ATCTCTGCCCCCTCACCTGCGCAGGCAATGCAGGTTCCGGGATGTTCGAGTACTTCAGAGAGTTTTTGCCGGCCCGCGGCCCCCTGCGGGATATTCTGCGCGCCAGCCAGCTCGGCATAAAGCCTTGTCAGCGCGCCGGCATCCTGCGGCCCTGCCTTCCGTACAAATCTCTGCATTACAATAACCCGTCCCAAATCAGTTTCAGTCCGGTCACCGTAAGCAGAACATAGGTGAGCGCAAAGAACTGCCGCTCCGGCAGCAGGCCGTGCAGGCGCACCCCGGCCCAAGTGCCAAGCAGCGCAAAAGGCGCGAACAGCACCGCCACCGGCAGCAGATCGGCGCTTAACAGGCCGAGCCGGGTGTATGCCGCGGCCTTCATGACATTGACGGCCCCGAACACCAGCACCGTGGTGGCCTGGTATTCGGTTTTCCCCATGCGCCGCCCTAGCAGGTACACGGCGGCGGCCGGCCCGCCGGCGTGACTGAGGAAACTGGCAAATCCCGCCAAGGTTCCCGCCAGAAGCCCGCACCAGTCCGCAACAGCCGCCCGCGCCAGCCGGGCACGCAACGGAGAGAATAACTGCCAGGCCACAAAAGCCACAGAAATGCCGCCGATCATCAGCCGCATCCCGTCCGCATCCACCGCCCGGAAATACAGCACGCCCAGCCCCAGGCCAGGCAGCGCGCCTGCGATCAAAAGCACGCTGGCGCGATGGTTCCAGCGCCGCCAGTAGGGCCGCAAGGAGGCCGCGTCGATCAGCATCAGCAAGGGCAGCATAAAGGCCAGCGCCACGCCCGGTTCAACAATCAGGGCTAGAATCGACGCCGATGCAAATGCAGCGCCAGAGCCGAATCCGGCCTTGGAAACTCCTGCAATAACGACAGCCAAGGCCGCAATTGCGAAAAAGGTTAGCGTCAGCTCCGGCACCCGGATTTCCCCTTTTGGCCCTTATTTAAACGGTTTTCAGCGCCATCAGCGCAATCTGGGCAGGACAGCAGTGTCAACCTGCTGCAGTGCAGAACTCTTACACCAGCCCCCATTCCGCCTTACCCAATCGCCAGCTTCAACCGGACCTGGAGAGATATTCCAATGGCACGACCCAAAATCGCCCTCATCGGCGCTGGTCAGATCGGCGGCACCCTTGCCCACCTCGCAGCCCTGAAAGAACTGGGCGACGTTGTCCTTTTCGACATCGCGGAAGGCACCCCTGAAGGCAAGGCGCTCGACATCGCCCAGTCCGGTCCCTCGGAAGGCTTTGATGCCGGCATGAGCGGCACCCAGTCCTACGCCGACATCGCAGGCGCAGATGTCTGCATCGTGACCGCCGGCGTGCCGCGCAAGCCGGGCATGAGCCGCGATGACCTGCTGGGTATCAACCTGAAAGTGATGAAGTCGGTCGGTGAAGGCATCCGCGACAATGCGCCGGACGCCTTTGTGATCTGCATCACCAACCCGCTGGACGCCATGGTCTGGGCGCTGCGCGAATTCTCCGGTCTGCCCCACAACAAGGTCTGCGGCATGGCCGGCGTGCTGGACTCTGCGCGTTTCCGCCACTTCCTGTCGGAAGAATTCAACGTCTCCATGAAGGACGTCACCGCCTTTGTTCTGGGCGGCCACGGCGACACCATGGTGCCTTCGGTGCGCTATTCCACCGTCGCCGGCATTCCGCTGCCCGACCTGGTCAAGATGGGCTGGACCACGCAGGAGAAACTGGACGCCATCGTTCAGCGCACCCGTGACGGCGGCGCAGAAATCGTTGGCCTGCTGAAAACCGGCTCCGCCTTCTACGCACCGGCAACGTCCGCCATCGAAATGGCCGAAGCCTACCTGAAAGACCAGAAGCGCGTGCTGTCCTGCGCCGCTTATTGCGACGGCGACCTGGGCCTGGACGGCATGTATGTGGGCGTTCCCACCGTGATCGGCGCCGGCGGTGTGGAAAAGGTTGTGAACATCCAGCTGAACGCAGAAGAGCAGGCCATGTTCGACACCTCGGTCAACGCTGTGAAGGGCCTGGTCGACGCCTGCAAAGCGATCGACGGCTCGCTGAAGTAAGCATTCTCGCATTACAGCATCCAAAGGCCCGCCCTCCGGCGGGCCTTTTCTTTTCCGCCTGCCAGAACCGCTGCACGTCAATTGCGGCCATCTGACCGGCGAAAGCGGCCAATCCCCCCTGACAAAACCTCTTGCGAATCAAATTTCGCCCCGGCCGCGCAAAATGTGTTCACACTTTTTGAGGCTGCGATCACAAATTCCGAAAATCTTCCGTATTTCTACGAGGGCTGTCAAAAAAGCCTTTAAAGGTTAGTCCTAACAAGGCCTATATCATTGCCAATCGCACACAGACGGGACGATATCCATGAACATCCACGGATATCAGGCCAAGGCCCTTCTTCGCAGCTACGGCGCGCCGGTTTCGGAAGGCCGCGCAGTGCTGAAAGCCGAAGACGCAAAAACCGCCGCTGGTGAACTGGACGGCCCGCTCTGGGTTGTAAAAGCTCAGATTCACGCAGGCGGCCGCGGCAAGGGTTCCTTCAAGGAAGCCGATGCCGGTGAAAAAGGCGGCGTCCGCCTGACCAAATCGGTGA
>CAJXHQ010000584.1 GCA_913054485.1 uncultured Paracoccaceae bacterium | reverse complement strand
AGTGCCCTTCATCCTGCTGGCCATTTTTCCATTCAAATACAAAAGGATAGAACGCATGCACGCCAGGCTCAAATTCCTCGACGATTTTGCGAACCTTCTCGGAACAGAGCATTCCGACCGTTGTAGCAACCAAATCAGCCATTTTTTTACGGCGGCCTTTGGGCCGCAGACGAGTGGGCAAATGAGTCGGGTCAATCGTACGGCCGCAGTAAGTTGCTTCGGATTGTTCGGGCGGGTAGCCGCCGACGTCGACACTGCGGTCCGGGTTGGAAACTTTGTCGGGATCACCGTCCAAAAAGGTGAAATGGTCGGTATATGCCCCGACGGTTTTGGTATGGAAACTATAGGCCATCAGTGTCTTACCTCTTTTGGCTCACCGGACTGCGCGGCACCCATTTTCTCCAATCCGTCCTTGTCCACAAGACGCGTGATGACCGGATGCAGGCAAAAGCCGCCGTCCTTCGGCAACTGGCAGAGGTTTCCGTCCACCTGCGCAGCGGATAGCCGACCCGGCGCAGCCGCATGATTGAGCACAATCCGTCATTCATCGGGGCCTTGCGCCGCAATCAGGCTTGCGGCCGCCTTGCTGCAGGACCAGTCTCCGCCCGGTTCTGACGGGGAATGGCCATGGTCTTTGCGGTGATTCTGATGGGGCTCACGCCCAGCTTTCTGATGGTCGGCCTCGGCGGGCTGCTGCGCCTGCGCCTGTCGCCCGCGGCCTGGCAGGGGCTGGACAAGCTGAACTTCGAGATCCTGTTTCCCGCACTCCTGTTCTTCGCCGCCTGCAACCGCCCGCTTGCCTTTGCCGATCTGTTGTGGATCGGCCCGGCGGTCTGGCTGATCATGCTGACAGCACTGGCGCTCAGCTGGCCCGCCCGCCGCTTCGGCCCGGACCGCTTCCTGGACTTTGCCGGCGCCTGGCAGACGGCCTGGCGGTTCAACACGGCCATTGCTTTTGTTGCCGTCGGCACTCTGTCGCTGGCCGGGGCCGGCGAGATGGCCGTGGCCGTCGGCATGGCGGTGCCGGTGGCGAATGTGCTGGCGGTATCGGCCCTATCGCGCGGCGGCAGCCTCAGCCTGAAAGACACCGTTCTGAAAGTGCTGCTAAACCCCTTCCTGATCGCCTCGGTCGCTGGGGTAGCGGTGGGCCTGTCGGGCTACAAGATCCCCGCGCCCATTCTGGCCCCGGCCGAGATGCTGGCGCAGGCGGCGATCCCAATCGCGCTTCTGTCCATTGGGGCGACAATGAACTGGCAGGCATTGGGACGGCTAGACCGGTTCAACAGCTATATCTGCGCCACCGGGCTGGTGATTTCTCCGGCGCTGACCTTTGCCGCTTGCATCCTGCTGGGTGCCCCGGCCCCACTGGCGGCTGTACTGATCCTGTTCTCCGCCCTGCCCACCGCCTCGGCCGCGCATGTGCTGGCATCGGGTTTCGGGGCCGACCGAACCCTCGCTGCCACATTGGTTGCACAGTCCACATTGTTGAGCGCCCTGACCCTGCCCCTGTGGATACTGGCCATAGAGCTTTGGTTTTAAGCCAAATTTGAACGATCCCGAGCGGATTGTTTCCCTGTTTCCCGCGCGCGAACGATCCGCGTAAAACCCCGCAATTATCCCACCAGCGCCCCGTTTGTGCCTGAATTCCGCGTCAGAAAGGCTGAGTAGCCGAGAGCGAGAGGGACGCGAGATATGGACCGACTGACCGAAATGGAAGCCTTTGCCAATGTGGTGGACCAGGGCGGCTTCACGGATGCGGCCCGCAAGATGGGGATCTCCAAATCCGCCGTCTCCAAGCACGTCTCCAGCCTGGAAGCCCGGCTTGGCGCGCGGCTTTTGAACCGCACCACCCGGCGCGTGTCGCCCACCGAAATCGGCCTTGCCTATTACGACCGCGCCCGGCGCGTGCTGAATGACGCAGGCGAAGCGGATGCGCTGGTCACCTCAATGCAATCGGCCCCCTCGGGCGTGCTGCGGATTTCCGTCGCGACCGACTTTGGCGTCAACCACCTGTCGCCGGTGCTGTCCGAATTCCTGCTGGATTTCCCCGACATCACCGTCAACATGGTGCTGAACAACCGCTTTGTGGAGCTTATTTCGGAAGGCTTCGACATGGCAATCCGCATCGGTGAGCTGGAAGACAGCACCCTGCGTGCCCGCAAGCTGACCGAAACCACAAAGCGGATGATCGCCTCGCCGGAATACCTTGAGAAATTCGGCCGCCCGCAAAAGATCGACGATTTGAACGAACACAAGCTGCTGCATTATTCCAGCCAGTCCAGCGGCAACCTCTGGCGCATCACCGCGCCCTCGGGTGAGAAGCGCCAGGTGCGCACTGCAGGCTGGCTCAGCGTGAACGACGGCCAATCGCTGCTGAATGCCGCGGTCTCGGGCCTCGGCATCGCCTACCTGCCCAGCTACCTCTACTCCGAGGCGATGGCGGACGGGCTGGTCGAAGATGTGATGCCCGCGCTGCCAGGCGAGACGCAAGGCATCTACGCCGTCTACCCTCCCGGACGGTTCACCCAGCCGAAGGTGCGCGCCTTCATTGATTTCCTGGTCCACGCCTTTGCCGAAAAAGGCCCCAACGACT
>CAJXHQ010000583.1 GCA_913054485.1 uncultured Paracoccaceae bacterium | reverse complement strand
GCTGCACCAGTTCCGACAGCGGGCGGCGGGCCTCGTTCGGCAGATCCAGCGCATTGGCCAGCCGCAGGAATTCCAGCGCGCCCGCAGTGAGACTCTGGTTGCGCGCGCCCTCAATCGGCTTCAACCCGGCCAGAACCTCCTCCGGCACGCCGGCAAATCGCAGGATTTGCGATCCGGGGCGGGTCCGGTCGGCCTCATCCTCCAGCGCGAAGAACCGGCAGCGATCCTTGCCCACAGCGCTTTCAACGCGGGCCTGAAGCGAAGCCCAGGTGCCGCAATCCGCGGTCTCCTGCAGGAAGTCCTCCATGGCACCCTTGTAGCGGTCGCTTTTGACCGCCTGATTGTGCACCGAGCGTTTCCAGCCCGCCATGGACCGCGTGCAGATCACATATTCGGGCTCGAAAGGTTCAAACTCCCGGTCGAGGATCTCCAGAAGATGCTCGATCTGGGGATAGAGCGTCACAACCCCGTCCCGGCCCGGCATGGCCCCCGGAAGGTTTTCGTGGCTGATCAGGCAGGTTTTGCCCATGCCCAGCAGGCTGTCGCGCACTTCGCGCGCAACGGCCGCGAATTCCGGCTCTTTGGCTGCATGCAGGCTGCACAGCCCCGCCAGCCGGCCCAGCGCCCGTGCGGGCGTTGCCTTGGCCGGGGTCAGGATATGCAGGTGCCGGTCCAGCACGGCGCGGTTATTCCGGACGAAATGATGAAAGGCGGTCGAGCCGGTTTTCTGGACACCCATATGGATGACCAGCCGGCCCGGCTCTGCCTGTTTCATATCGCCCGACACAGCGCCGCCCCTTGATCAGAAGGTCCGCGCTTTCGGCGCGATCTTCTTCAGGCTGATGCCGCCTTCGGCTTCGGTGGTGAGAGGCGTCTCGATCACCGGACGGTAGCTGAGGTCCACCTTATTGCCATCGACACGGCTGACAGTGTGCACACGCCAGTTCTCGTCGTCGCGCGCGGTGAAGTCCTCGTGCGCGTGGGCGCCGCGGCTTTCTTTGCGCGCCTCGGCCCCGACGATGGTCGCCAGTGCGTTGGGCATCAGGTTGGTCAGCTCCAGAGTCTCCATGAGATCGGAGTTCCAGACCAGCGAGCGGTCGGTGACGGCCACGTCGTCCAACTTGGCGGCAATTGCGGTCATCTTCCCGACACCTTCGGCCATGGTTTCCGCAGTACGGAACACGGCAGCGTCGGCCTGCATGCATTTCTGCATTTCCAGCCGCAGATCCGCAGTCGGGATACCGCCCTTGGCATTGCGCAGACCGTCGAACCGGTCAAAGGCCGCATCCACGGACGCCTGGTTCAGCACCGGGTTCGCCGCTTCGGCGTCTACAACCTTGCCGGCACGGATCGCAGCGGCGCGGCCGAAGACCACCAGGTCGATCAGCGAGTTCGACCCCAGACGGTTCGCACCATGCACAGAGGCACAGCCAGCTTCACCCACGGCCATCAGGCCGGGCACAACACCTGTCGGGTTGTCTGCGGTCGGGTTCAGCACCTCACCCCAGTAGTTGGTCGGAATGCCGCCCATGTTGTAGTGCACGGTGGGCAGAACCGGGATCGGTTCCTTGGTGACGTCGACACCGGCAAAGATCTTTGCCGACTCGGAAATGCCCGGCAGACGTTCCGCCAGCGCTTCGGCGGGCAGGTGGGAGAGGTTCAGGTGAATATGGTCGCCTTCGGCGCCCACACCGCGGCCTTCGCGGATCTCCATGGTCATAGAACGCGAAACATAGTCGCGCGGTGCCAGGTCTTTATACTGCGGCGCGTAACGCTCCATGAAGCGCTCACCTTCCGAGTTGGTGAGATAGCCGCCTTCGCCGCGGGCACCCTCGGTGATCAGGCAGCCGGAGCCGTAGATACCGGTCGGGTGGAACTGCACGAACTCCATGTCCTGCATCGGCAGGCCCGCACGGGCCACCATGCCGCCGCCATCGCCGGTGCAGGTATGGGCGGAAGTGGCGGAGAAGTAGGCCCGGCCGTAGCCGCCGGTTGCCAGCACCACCATCTTGGCGTTGAAGACATGCATGGTGCCATCGTCCAGCTTCCAGCACACCACGCCCTGGCACTGCCCGTCGTCGGACATGATCAGGTCGATGGCGAAATACTCGATATAGAATTCCGCGTTGTTCTTCAGCGACTGGCCATAAAGCGTATGCAGGATGGCGTGGCCGGTGCGGTCAGCCGCCGCACAGGTGCGCTGCACGGCGGGGCCTTCACCGAACTCGGTGGTGTGGCCGCCGAAGGGACGCTGGTAAATCTTGCCTTCTTCGGTGCGCGAAAACGGCACGCCGTAGTGGTCCAGTTCGTAAACCGCCTTGGGCGCTTCACGCGCGAGGTATTCCATCGCATCCGTGTCGCCCAGCCAGTCAGAGCCTTTGACGGTGTCATACATGTGCCATTGCCAGTTGTCCGGGCCCATGTTCGACAGCGACGCCGCGATGCCGCCCTGTGCTGCCACAGTGTGCGAGCGGGTCGGGAAAACCTTGGAGATACAGGCCGTGCGCAGGCCCTGTTCGGCCATGCCCAGTGTCGCCCGCAGACCGGCGCCGCCGGCACCCACAACCACGACGTCATAGTCGTGGGTTTCATA
>CAJXHQ010000582.1 GCA_913054485.1 uncultured Paracoccaceae bacterium | reverse complement strand
CAGCCTGCTGAACCAGCTGCTGGCGACCGGCGCGGGATCGCTGCCGGGGCGCGGCCGGGGCCGCAGGGGGGCTGCTGCGGCCGCAGGCGGCTGCGGTCGGGGTGCTTTTGCAGCTGGCGCGGCAGTTGCTGCGTCACCCGGGGCGCTGCGCAGCGAGGCGTCCAGCGTGCGCCGGGCCAGGTCGTTCAGCAGCATTGCGCCCTGGTCCTTTAGCCCGCCGCTGCCTTCGGGCGCATAAAGCGCAACCGACAACAGGTGGCCGTCCAGCACCAGCGCGCCGCGCCAATGCACCGGCGCGGCACCGGGCAGTGAGCCTTCGGCGCCTTCCAGCCGCACCAGCGGCAGCAAAAGATCGCTGCGTTCTTCGTGCACATGGGCAGCGCCAGAGAGCCGCGCCAGATCCGCCGCGGCCGGCGGCGGGGCACCTTCGGGCTGGGGGCCGATGGTGGCAGTGATCACCGCCGGGCTGCGGTTGCCAAAAAATCCGCGCACGCCCAGGGCGTCGCAGCGGGCCATCATGGCAAAGCCCTCGTTGCCGGTCCGGCGGATACCGGAGCTGTCGATGCAGAAACCTTTGGGCGGAACCAGCACGATGCCGCCGCGGGCAAAGCCCGCCTGGGCGTGCGGCTGCGTTCCTGCGGCTTTGCCGGAGAAAGACAGCTGGCCGCTGTTGCCGGGCAGCGGAAGGTTTGCGCAGCCCGTAAGCAGCGCGGCAGCGCTGAGAGCACCAAGGCGGCGGAGTTTGCAATAGCGTCTCATGTCCGGACGCCGTGCGGATGTGCGGTTTGCCCGCAAAAAGAGGCCGTTGCGGTGCCTGGGTGGCCGGGGGCCTTGATGGCCATGACTGCTCTCCTCGGCGGGATGGTGTTTTTGCGGCAACCTAACCCCTTCCGCAAAATCAGAGCAAGCAAGAACCCGGGTTCGCTTTGGCCCGGCTTGCAACCGATGCCGTCAGAGCATACCGTTTTTCCGCCGCTGCCGGCCTTTTGGTGCGGGAGTCCGCTCATGTGGTCACGATTGGAAAGGCAGGGCATGGAAGCCAGCCTGTTTACGTTCATCTGGAAGCATTCAAAACATCAGCAGCTGGTGCTTCTGGCGCTGACACTGCTGACCTTTCCGTTCATTTTCCTGTCGCTCGAGCTGCCCAAGCGGATCATCAATGACGTGATCGGCGCCTCCGGCAGCGACGGGGAATTCTGGCGCGGCGGTATGGATCAGGCGGAATACCTGGTGGCGCTCTGCTTTGCCTTTTTGGCCACGGTGCTGATTGCCGGGCTGTTGAAAATGGGGCTAAATATCCGCAAGGGCATCCTGTCGGAGCGGATGCTGCGGCGGCTGCGCTACACGCTGATCAGCCGTATGATGCGCTTCCCGGCACCGTATTTCCGCAGTTCCAGCCAGGGTGAGATGGTCGCCATGATCAGCTCAGAGTCGGAACCGATGGGCGGGCTGATGGGGGATGCGGTTGCGCAGCCGGTGTTTCTTGCAGGGCAAATGCTGACCATTGTGGCCTTCCTGTTCATCCAGAGCTTCTGGTTCGGTGTTGTTTCGGTGGCGCTGATCCCCCTGCAGGCCTGGCTGATCCCGATGCTGCAGCGGCGCATCAACCGGTTGAACAAGGACCGCATCCGCGAGCTTCGCCGGCTGTCTTCCGAAATCGGCGAGACCGCGGGCGGGCTCAGCGACCTGCGCGCCAACGGCGGGATGCGCTTCCGGCCGGTGCTGATGGCGCTTCGGCTGGGCAAGCTGTTCGGGATCCGCAAGCGGATCTACATCACCAAGTTCTTTATGAAGTTCCTCAACAATCTGATCACCCAGCTGACGCCCTTTGTCTACTACCTGGCGGGGGGGCTGCTGGTGATCCGCGGCGACCTCAGCGTTGGGGCGCTGGTGGCCGCGCTGGCGGCCTACAAGGACCTGTCCTCGCCCTGGAGGGAGCTGCTGACCTATTACAACCTCGTTCAGGACATGAGCGCGCGCTGGAAGATCATGGCCGGACGTTTCGACCCGCCCGGCATGATTCCGGAGGCGCTGGCCGAGGGCACACCTGCGGAGCTGCCGCGCCTGAGCGGAGACATCCGGCTGGAGGGGGTGACGGTGCTGGATGGCGATGGACAGCCCGTGCTGGAAGATCTGACCCTGACAGTGCCCGAGGGGGCGCGGGTGGCGGTGCAATGCGCCTCGGCAGCTGAACGCAGCGCTTTGGCGGGGCTGCTGACGCGCGAGGTGCTGCCCTCAGCAGGGCAGGTGCTGGTGGCGGGAGAGCCGCTGGACCAGATGCATCAGGCGGTGATCGCGGCCCGTATCGGCCATGCCCATTCACGCCCCTGTCTGTTTGACGGCTCGCTTGGCGACAATGCGATGATGCCGCTGCAGGCCGCGCCGCTGGCCGCGCCGCCGGACCCCAGGGCCCGGCACGAGGCGCTCAGGTCGGGGAACTCGACTGACAGTATTGAGGTGGGCTGGGGGTCTGGGGAAGACGTGCGCGCGCCCCGCGAAATGTGGCTTGAACTGGCCGGGGCGATGGGGCTGGGCGGGCGGCTGTACCGGCGCGCGCAGCATGGCTGCTTTGACCCGCAGGAGCATCCGGAGCTGGCCCGC
>CAJXHQ010000581.1 GCA_913054485.1 uncultured Paracoccaceae bacterium | reverse complement strand
AGCTCTTTAACACCGTGTTTCATTGGAAAGTCCCCGTTGCTGATTATGGTTAATGGGGTTGGGACTAGCCATTGGTTGTAGAGTTTTCAAAAGCGTATCAGTGTACAATTCTATCCATAAGTACAGGTGGCGCTCCGCACCTTTCCTGACAGCCGGCTTGGGCGGCCATTTCGCAGGCTGGGCAATAGCCCGAAGGTTATAGGAGCTGTTTTGCAGCCGCCAGTCCGGCCGGTAAGCCTGCCGGAACAGAAAACGGGGTATCCCGGAGGATACCCCGCAGTTCCGCAGGCGTCCGTGAGTGGTGTTCGCCAACGCATTTTTCCGGCCGGGCCGGTCTTTTAGCACTTGCTCACTTTGATGAGGCGTTAATCGCCCTGCTTATTGAGCTAGCAGCCGCAGCGGGCAGGTCCAATGGTTCAGAAGGATCAGACCCTATCCTAAAGGATAGGGCTGTCGGGTTTTGCGTCAGCTTTACGCGGATTTCGTGCTTGAGGTCACGTAGTTCACGCTGAGATCGCGGGAGGAGATCGACCAGCTCCAGGTGAGTGGGTTGAATACGAACCCCTTGCGATCAACCGGAGTGACACCTGCCTCCTCCAGGAGGGTGAACAGCTCGTCCGGTGTGATGAACTTTGACCATTCATGGGTGCCGCGCGGCAGCCAGCGCATGATCACCTCGGCGCCGAGGATGGCGACGGCGTAGCTTTTGGGATTGCGGTTGATGGTGGAGCAGAGCAGCAGCCCGCCGGGCTTCAGCAGCTGCTGGCTGGCGGTCAGGAAGCCGAGAGGGTCGGCCACATGTTCGACCACCTCCATGTTCAGCACCGCGTCGAACTGTTCGCCCGCGGCGGCCATGTCTTCGGCGGTGGTGTGGCGGTAGTCGATGACAAGGCCCGATTGCTCGGCGTGAATGCGCGCCACCGGCAGGTTGCCTTCGGCGGCATCGGCCCCGACCACATCAGCGCCGAGCCGCGCCATCGGCTCGCTCAGCAGACCGCCGCCGCAGCCGATGTCGAGAATGCGCAGGCCTTTGAACGGGGTTTCGGCCGACAGGTCACGGCCGAACTGCGCTGCGATCTGAGCGGTGATATAATCCAGCCGGCAGGGGTTCAGCATGTGCAGCGGCTTGAATTTTCCGTCCGGATCCCACCATTCGGCGGCCATGGCCTCAAATTTTGCGATCTCTGCGGGGTCAACTGTGGTCTGAGACGCTTGCATTCCTGTCACCGTGTGTTCTTTTAGCCCTGACGGCTACATAGGTCAGTAATGGATAAATACAGCGACCAAAAGCGCGCAGTGCAGTATCTTTCCCCGCCGGTCGACCCGTTCGACCAGCGCATGGTCGATGTTGGCCAGGGCCACCGTATCTATATGGAGCAATGCGGCAATCCGGATGGTGTGCCTGTGGTGATCTGCCACGGCGGACCCGGCGGCGGCTGCAGCCCGGCGATGCGGCGCTATTTCGACCCGCGCCACTACCGGGTGATTCTGTTTGATAAGCGCGGTTGCGGCCGCTCGCGCCCGCAGGCGTCCTGCGAGGACAACACCACCTGGCACCTTATTGCTGACATGGAGGTGATCCGGCGGCTCTGCGGTATCGAGGAATGGATAGTTTTCGGCGGCAGCTGGGGGGCGACGCTGTCGCTCTTGTATACGCAGGCGCATCCGGAGCGGGTCACAAATCTGATCCTGCGCGGTGTCTTCCTGATGACGAAGGCGGAGCTGGACTGGTTTTATGGCGGCGGCGCGGGCAAGTTCTGGCCGGAACCCTGGGCGCGCTTTGTCTCGCTGGTACCGGAGAATGAGCGTGGCGATCTGATCACGGCCTACAACACACGTCTGTTCAGCGGCGATGTGGCCGAGGAGATCCGCTTTGGCCGGGCTTGGTCGGCCTGGGAGAATGCGCTGGCCTCGGTGCATTCCACCGGCAACCCGGGCGAAAGCCCCGGCGATTATGCGCGTGCCTTTGCACGGCTGGAGAATCACTATTTCATCAATGATGGCTTCCTGGAGGCCGACGGGCAGATCCTGGCCAATATGGCGCGGATCTCGCATATCCCGGGCATTATCGTGCAGGGGCGATATGACATGATCTGTCCGCCGTCCTCGGCCTACCGGCTGGCGGAGCTCTGGCCCAATGCGGAGCTGCGGATGGTGCGCAACGCGGGTCATGCGCTGTCGGAGCCGGGCATCAGCGCCGAACTTGTGCGCGCCATGGACCGGCTGGCGGAGGAGCACTGATGGGACGTCTTGACCGCCGTGCGCTGTTTACCTCCGGTGCGGCTGCTGCCTTGCTGGCGGCTACCGGCATCTCGCTGGCAGCGACGCCGCGCACGGGCGGGTCGCTGAAACTGGCGGTGCCCCGCGAGGACGGGATGCTTGAGCTGGCCGCACGCGGTGCGATCTATGAGACCCTGACCGAGATTGCCCCAGACGGCATTCTGCGCGGTGAGCTGGCGGAAAGCTGGAGCGTCAGCGAAGATGGCCGGAGTTGGACCTTTGCACTGCGCCGCGATGTGCTGTTTCACGATGGCGCAGCCCTCACTGCAGAAGATGCCGCCGCCTCGCTGCGGGCGCACGGGATCGCGGGGGCACTGGCCGCC
>CAJXHQ010000580.1 GCA_913054485.1 uncultured Paracoccaceae bacterium | reverse complement strand
ACGCCAAGAACGTGCTGCCCCGCGTGGCGGCACTGCTGGACGTCATGGTGATCTCCGATGTGACGGCTGTTGTTGACGGCTCCACCTTCGAGCGCCCGATCTACGCGGGTAACGCAATCCAGACCGTAAAGTCCTCGGATGCCAAGAAGGTCATCTCCTTCCGCACCGCGAACTTCGACGCGGCTGGCGAGGGTGGCTCGGCTTCCGTTGACACCATCGGTGCTGCTGAAAACCCCGGCCTGTCCGACTGGATCGAAGACAAAGTTGCCGCAAGCGACCGCCCCGAGCTGACATCGGCTGGTGTTGTTGTCTCCGGCGGCCGCGGCGTTGGTTCTGAGGAAGACTTCAAACTGATCGAGACCCTGGCTGACAAGCTGGGCGCCGCGGTTGGCGCCTCCCGCGCAGCCGTCGATTCGGGCTACGCCCCGAACGACTGGCAGGTGGGTCAGACCGGCAAGGTTGTTGCACCGGACCTCTATGTTGCCATCGGCATCTCCGGCGCGATCCAGCACCTGGCCGGCATGAAGGATTCCAAGGTGATCGTTGCGATCAACAAGGACGAAGAAGCGCCGATCTTCCAGGTTGCCGACTTCGGCCTGGTCGCCGACCTGTTTGAGGCTGTTCCGGAACTGACCGGCAAACTCGGCTAAATCTTGCGGCAGGGCCCCGGCCCTGCCTTTCAGAAACAAGAAAGCCCCGCTTCGCTGAAGCGGGGCTTTCCTTATTCAGCGGCCAGAGCGTCAGAGCGACGCCCAGTCCCAGCCGGTCAGTCGGCGGATCTTCAGCGTCACGGCCTGAGCGATTCTCCTGTGTTCCGAAGGCCCCAACATCAGCTTTGCCGCGGGAAACTCCATCTGCCCGAATTGCATGCCCTCAATATCGCTGCAGCCGCCGGCGGTCTGCACCTCCAGCTCGATCAGGCCCTTCACTTTGGGCATGAGCGAATCGATCATTGCCCGGTCCACCATCAGCGGCTCATTGCGGAACTGCGGATCTTCGGCGGCCTCCGCGCCCAAATCATAGCGCAGCCACAACAGCGCGACCCGCCCTTCCAGGCGGTCCACCATTCGGGCCATACCCGCAACCCAGGCCTGCTGCAGCGCATCACGCACCAGGTCAAAACGCTCCTGCGACAGCTGCTGCAGTGCCTGCAGCAAGTGGCGGTTGAAGTGGAATTCCGTGAAGTCGACCTCCGGATAGAGTTCCGCCAGCTCCTTCGTCGCGCTCAGAAACCTGTCATTGCGGCGCGGATGCACCTTGTAGAACCGATTCGACAGGTTCTGCGCCCCCAGCACCTGCAGCACCGACAGCTCCGCCCGCGCGGCAATCGACAGAATCCCGGGATCGCGCAGGAAACTGTCCAGCCCGCCGTTCACGCATCCCAGATTGACACAATCCGTCTCTAGCGCCTCTTCCACCGCAGCGACAAAGGGACGGTGAATAAACCTGCCGTACACCTCTGTTCCGCCAAGAAAGGCAACATATTCGTCCCCAAGTTCCCGCTCAGGCCCGCGGACCTGCAGCTTACTTCCCGGATACTTGCAAGGAGCAGACAATAGCGCCGACGCGCCTGTCAGTTCATAGCTCATTTCTCACCCAATTTTTCACCCGGGACTCAGTTTGCCGCCCCCGCCTTGCCAAATTGCTAATGGTTGAATTTGCCTAAATTCCCGCCCTTCCGGCCTTGTGCGCGCAGCACCCGCCCCGATAAGATCGCCGGCGCAGGCAACCGGAAAGGCAGAGCCATGGAAATTCAGAAAGTCGGCATCATCGGCGCAGGCCAGATGGGCAATGGCATCGCCCATGTGATGGCACTGGCGGACTATGATGTGACCCTCGCCGATGTCAGCCAGCCGGCGCTCGACAAGGCGATGAGCGCGATTTCCAAGAACATGGCCCGCCAGGTCAGCCGCGGCAAAATCGAACAGGCCGCCATGGACACGGCCATGGCGCGGATCAAAACCACGCTGACGACGGCGGATGCCGGGGCGACCGATCTTGTCATCGAAGCGGCCACCGAACGAGAGACCGTGAAACAGGCGATCTTCGAGGACCTGCTGCCGCATCTGCTGCCGCACACCATTCTGACCTCGAACACCTCTTCGATCTCGATCACCCGGCTGGCCAGCCGCACCGACCGGCCGGAACGCTTCATGGGCTTTCACTTCATGAACCCGGTGCCGGTGATGCAGCTGGTCGAACTGATCCGCGGCATCGCCACCGACGAGCCCACCTACAAGGCCTGCAAGACCGTGGTCGACCGGCTCGGCAAGACCGCCGCTTCGGCCGAAGATTTCCCCGCTTTCATCGTCAACCGCATCCTGATGCCGATGATCAACGAAGCGGTCTACACGCTCTACGAGGGCGTCGGATCAGTGCAATCCATCGACGAATCGATGAAGCTCGGCGCCAACCACCCGATGGGCCCGCTGGAGCTGGCGGATTTCATCGGCCTGGACACCTGCCTTGCGATCATGAACGTATTGCACGACGGGCTGGCGGACACCAAGTACCGCCCCTGCCCGCTGCTGACAAAATATGTCGAGGCCGGCTGGCTCGGCCGCAAGACCCAGCGCGGTTTCTACGACTACCGCGGCGAGACCCCC
>CAJXHQ010000579.1 GCA_913054485.1 uncultured Paracoccaceae bacterium | reverse complement strand
AAGATTGATGCCTTGCCGCGCGGCTCGATGCAGCGCAAGATGCTGCAACGGATGTTCCACGGCCAGTCTTTCCCCACCAATGTGGATGAAACCGGCCGCCTGGTGCTGCCGGCAAAGCTGCGCCAGAAAGTCGACCTGGAGGCCGAGGCCTTCTTCATCGCCGCGGGCGACACCTTCCAGATCTGGAAGCCCGAGACCTATGAAGAGGAAGAGCTCGCCCAGGCCGAGGAGTGGCTGGATGATCTGCCGGAGGGGTTTGACCCGATGGAATTCCTAGATGGCGCCGGAGGCGCTTGAGCCATGACGACGGACCAGAATACCGGATCCGCACCCCACATTCCCGTTCTGCTGCGCCCGCTGCTGGCGGCCGTTGCCCCGGTTGAGGGGCGCTGGCTGGACGGCACTTTCGGGGCGGGCGGCTATACCCGCGGGCTGCTTGAGGCCGGGGCCGATCAGGTGATCGGTGTTGACCGCGACCCGCTGGCCTTTGAAATGGCGGCCTCCTGGGCAGACCAGTACGGCGACCGTCTGGTGCAGCAGCCCGGCGTGTTTTCCAAGATGGACGACTATGCCTCGGATCTCGATGGCGTGGTGCTGGACCTCGGGGTCTCCTCGATGCAGCTGGACCTGGCTGAACGCGGCTTTTCCTTCATGCGCGACGGCCCGCTGGACATGCGGATGTCGCAGGATGGCCCTTCAGCGGCTGATCTGGTGGCGGGCCTGAGCGAAGAACAGCTGGCCGATGTGCTGTTCCATTTCGGCGAGGAACGCGCCAGCCGCCGCATCGCGAAAGCAATTGTGCGTGCCCGCGAAGAAGAGCCGATCACAACGACGTTGCGGCTGGCCGGCATCATCGAAAAATGCCTGCCGCGGCCCAAGCCCAATCAATCCCATCCCGCCACCCGCAGCTTCCAGGGGCTGCGCATCGCGGTGAATGCTGAATATGAAGAACTGTTCAACGGGCTTCTGGCGGCGGAACGCGCGCTGAAGCCCGGCGGGCTTCTGGCGGTTGTGACCTTCCACTCGGTCGAGGACCGGATGGTCAAACGCTTCTTCCAGCACCGCGCCGGCAAGACCGGCCGCGCCAACCGCTGGGCGCCTGAGATGGAAGAGATCCCCTCGCAGTTTGAACTGGTCACCCGCAAGGCCGTCGGCCCGGATGATCAGGAACTGGAAGAAAACCCCCGCTCCCGGTCTGCCCGGCTGCGCGTGGGACGGCGCACCGATGCGCCCGCAACACCGATCACCCCCAAGGAATTGGGGATGCCCCAGCTGAAAGAGGCGCGCAGATGAAAACGCTGCTCTACATGGTGACTGCGTTTTGTGTTTTCGGGCTTGCGTTCTGGGCCTACCGCGAGAATTACACCACCCGCCAGGTGCTGAAAGAGACCCGCCAGCTGCAGCGCGAGATTGGCGCATCGCAGGAGCGGCACAGCGTGCTGCGGGCGGAATGGGCCTATCTCAACCGCCCCAAACGCCTGCGCGAGCTGGCCGAGCTGAACTATGACAGCCTTGGCCTCCTGCCGCTGCGCCCCGACCAGTTCGGCCGTGTTGACGAGGTCTCCTACCCGCAGCCCGCGGCGCTGGAATTCTCCAACGGGGTGGATGTCTCGACCATGTCAGGGGAGAGCTACCCATGATCCGCACCCCGCTGCGCCCGCTCGCCCGGATCCTTCAGGCCCGCGCGCAGGGCCAGAACCCGGATGCGATCGAAAAGGAAAACCTGCGTCTGCGGCACGAGGAAATGGCGGTGAAGTCCCGCCAGCGCGCTGAAGGCCGCCTGTTGGTGCTTGGCGCCTTTTTCCTGTGTTCTTTCATGGTGATCGGCGGGCGGATGGCGATGCTGTCAGCCTCTGAACCGGAAGAGCCTGCGGTGTATACTGCGGGCAGCACCATTGCGAACCAGCGCGCCGATATTGTCGACCGCCAAGGCCGCATCCTGGCGACAAATTTTGAGACCCATTCGCTCTATGCCCAGCCGCCGCAGATGGTGGACCCGATTACGGCTGCCGAAAAGCTGGTGGAGATCTTCCCCGATCTGGACAAGGGCCGCCTGCTGAAGGATTTCACCGGCAAGCGCAAGTTCGTCTGGATCAAGAAGAAGATCAGCCCCGAACAGAAACAGGCGGTGCATGACATCGGCGATCCCGGCCTGCTGTTCGGCCCGCGAGAGATGCGGCTTTATCCCAACGGCCGGCTGGCGGCCCATGTGCTGGGCGGCGCAGGTTTTGGCAATGAGGGCGTAACGGCTGCCGAGGTGATCGGTGTTGCGGGCGTTGAAAAACAGTTCGACACCTACCTGCGCGACCCGGCCAACGGCACCAAGCCCTTGCAGCTGTCGCTGGACCTCACCGTGCAGGCCGCGGCCGAGCAGGTGCTTTACGGCGGCATGAAGCTGATGAACGCCAAGGGCGCGACCTCGATCCTGATGGATGTGGAGACGGGCGAGGTGATCTCGGTTGTCTCATTGCCCGATTTCGACCCCAACAACCGCCCGCGTCCGCCGGTTTCGGGCGATGACCCCTCGGTCAGCCCGCTGTTCAACCGCGCTGTGCAGGGTGTTTATGAGCTAGGCTCCACCTTCAAGATCTTCACCACTGCGCAGGCGATCG
>CAJXHQ010000578.1 GCA_913054485.1 uncultured Paracoccaceae bacterium | reverse complement strand
ATGCGCAGCCGCAAAGGGGCGGGAGCCCCCCCTCTCCATCTTCAGAACAGCAGCAGCTCCAGCAGGCTGAGGATCAGGAAGACCGGAACCGACAGGCTGGTGGCGATCAGGAAAGCCGCGGATTTGGTCATGCGGGCGGCGGGGGCCGTTTGGCCGAGGATTTGATTTGCATTTTTCATGCCTCCATTAACCACGGCTTAGGTTTCAGCGTGGTTAATGCCTTCATGTTCGATTTCCTGCCTGCTGATGTCATGCCCCGCCCGCCGAAAACCGACAGCCGCATTGCCCCGCTCCAGCAATCGCCGGAGTTTGCCGCGGCGTTGCGGCTTACGGGCCAGAACCCGCTGGTGCTGGACCGTCTGAAAAACACGCTGGTACTGCAGCGCGATCTCCATGGCGTCCGAACCGCCATGGTCAACCGCGCGCATATCGCAAAACCCCTGCGCCTGCTGGAAATGCTGCAGGAAGAAGGTCTGCACCGCACCCCGGTGATCCTCTCGCCCGACAACCCGGTTCCGGAACTGGCGCGCCTTGGTGCTGTGCCGCTGATGAGCCCGGCCAAGGTGGCGCTCTGGGACCTCAACATTGATCAGGACGCCCGCCGCGCCGCGCTGCATCAGAAGTGGCGCAACCGGCTGAACCATGCCGAACGCCAGGGCCTGCGCATTACCCGCCAGAACATGCCCGGCGATGCGCAGCACTGGCTGCTCACCGCCGATGCGCTGCAGCAGCAGGCCAACCGCTACAAAAGCTGGCCCGCGGCGCTGACGCTGGCTTATGCACAAGCCAACCCCGGCGATGCCAAGCTGTTCCAGGCCTTTGAAGGCAAGGACCCCGTCGCTGCCATGCTGATCCTGCGCCACGGGCTCGGCGCGACCTATCACGTCAGCCATGCCACCGCGCGCGGCAAAGAACTCTCGGCGCATAACCTGCTGCTGTGGGAGGCCGCCAGCTGGCTCTCCGCCAAGGGCTGCAGCCAGCTCGACCTCGGGGTGATCAACACCGAGGATGCAGCGGGCCTCGCCCGTTTCAAGCTTGGCACCGGCGCGCGGCTGCAGACCCTCGGCGGCACCTGGGCCTATTGGCACCCTGCCCGCCGCCTGCTGCGCCCGCTGGCCGCGTTGGACCGGAGGATGATGGCGGCCTGACACCACGGGCTGCCTGACAGGCTGGACAGGCGACCTCCCCTGCTGTTATTGAACATTTGTTCATTTCACTGGGAGGGGACCCGCCATGAAACTCGCATCCACCGCCGCCGTCATCACCGGCGGCGCATCCGGCCTCGGCGAGGCCACCGCCCGGCACTTTGCGTCTCAGGGCGCAAAGGTGACCATCCTGGACCGCGACGCAGCGCGCGGCCCTCAAGTGGCAGAGGAGATCGGCGGCTTTTGTGCCGAAACCGACGTGACGGATGAGGCCTCGGTTGCTGCAGCCATCGCGCTGGCCGCAGAGAAGATGGGCAGGATCACCGCATGCGTGAACTGTGCGGGCATTGCCATCGGCATGAAAACGGTAGGCAAGGAGGGCCCGCACCCGCTGGACGCCTTCAAGCGCACCATCGACATCAATCTTGCGGGCACGTTCAACGTCTCCCGCCTTGCGGCGGCCGAAATGGCGAAAAACAGTCCCGGAGATGACGGTGCGCGCGGGGTGATCATCAACACCGCCTCGATTGCGGCATTTGACGGCCAGAAAGGCCAGGCTGCCTATGCTGCTTCCAAGGGCGGCGTTGCCGCCATGACCCTGCCGATGGAGCGCGATCTGGCCTCGCTCGGCATCCGGGTGATGGCGATTGCGCCGGGTATTTTCATGACCCCGATGCTGGCCGGACTGCCTGAGGAGGTGCAGCAGCAGCTGGCCGCCGATGTCCCGAACCCGCCGCGCCTGGGCGATCCGGCAGAATACGGCCGGCTGGCGGGCTTCATCACCGAGATGGGCTATCTGAACGGTGAGGTAATCCGCATTGACGGCGCGCTGCGGATGCGGTGACCGCCGTGGCGGCCTTCCGGAGGCGCTATATTTTGCGCGCCGCTTGCAGTTCTCCACAGAACTTTGCTTTCACGCGCGCCTGCGTGCCTATAGTCTGTTGCCCAACACCGGGAGCCGCGGGATTCGCACGCTGACCCGAAACAGTTACGAAGGACACCATTCCATGGCCGGATCGCTCAACAAAGTCATGCTCATCGGCAACCTGGGCCGCGACCCCGAGGTGCGCAGTTTCCAGAACGGCGGCAAAGTGTGCAACCTGCGCATCGCTACCTCCGAAACCTGGAAGGACCGCAACACCGGCGAACGCCGCGAAAAGACCGAGTGGCACTCGGTCGCTGTCTTCTCCGAAGGTCTGGTGCGCGTCTGCGAGCAGTACCTGCGCAAAGGCTCCAAGGTCTATATCGAAGGCCAGCTGCAGACCCGGAAGTGGCAGGACCAGAATGGCCAAGACCGGTATTCGACCGAGGTTGTGCTGCAGGGCTTCGGCGGCACGCTGACCATGCTGGACGGCCGTGGTGAGGGCGGCGGCGGCGGTGGCTTTGGCGGCGGCCAAGGCGGCGGCTCCTTCGGCGGCGGCGGTGGTGGCGGCCAGGGTGGCGGCGGCAGCTTTGGTGGCGGCGGCGGTTACGACAGC
>CAJXHQ010000577.1 GCA_913054485.1 uncultured Paracoccaceae bacterium | reverse complement strand
TATATCCTCTACACCTCCGGCACGACGGGCCAGCCGAAGGGCGTGATCCGCCACACTGCCGGCCAGCTGGTGGCGCTGAACTGGTCGATGAAGAACATCTATAACGTTGATCCGGGCGATGTGTTCTGGGCCGCCTCGGACGTGGGCTGGGTCGTGGGTCACAGCTACATCTGCTACGCGCCGCTGATCCACGGCAACACCACGATCGTTTTCGAAGGCAAGCCGGTGGGCACGCCGGATGCAGGCACCTTCTGGCGGGTCATTTCCGAACATAAGGTCAAAAGCTTCTTCACCGCGCCCACCGCTTTCCGCGCTGTGAAACGCGAGGATCCCTCGGGCGCGCTGGTGAAGGACTACGACCTCTCCTGCCTGAAACAGGTCTACCTGGCGGGTGAACGCGCCGATCCCGACACCATCACCTGGGCGCAAGAGCACCTGAAGGTGCCGGTGATCGACCACTGGTGGCAGACTGAAACCGGCTGGTCCATCGCCGCCAACCCGGTCGGGATAGAACTTTTGCCGGTCAAGCTCGGCTCGCCGTCCGTGCCGATGCCCGGCTATGACGTGCAGATCCTCGACGATGGCGGCCACCCGGTTGCCCCGGGCGAGCTGGGCGCGATTGCGGTGAAGCTCCCCCTGCCCCCGGGCACACTGCCGACGCTCTGGAATGCCGAGGACCGCTTCAAAAAAAGCTACCTCACCGCCTTCCCCGGCTACTACGAGACCGGCGATGCGGGCATGATCGACGAGGACGGCTACCTCTACATCATGGCGCGCACGGATGATGTGATCAACGTCGCGGGCCACCGCCTGTCCACCGGCGGCATGGAGGAGGTTCTGGCTTCCCACCCGGACGTGGCCGAATGCGCGGTGATCGGCGTGTCGGATCAGCTGAAGGGGCAAATGCCCGTCGGCTTCCTCTGCCTCAACGCCGGCGCCGGGCGCGACCACAAGGATGTGGTCACTGAAGTGGTGAAGCTGGTGCGCGAGAAGATCGGCCCCGTGGCGGCCTTCAAGATGGCCGTTGTTGTCGACCGGCTGCCCAAGACGCGGTCCGGCAAGATCCTGCGCGGCACCATGGTGTCGATCGCGGATGGCACCGAATGGAAAATGCCCGCCACCATCGACGATCCCGTCATCCTGGACGAGATCACTGCAGCCCTGCAATCCATCGGCTACGCAAAGACCTGACCCAAATCTCCCCCGCCGGCCTTGCAGCCGATCCAGGCGTCAGCCAAGGCCGCAACTGCCCCGCCTTCACTGGCGGGGTTTTTCTTTACCTGTTCAGTTTCCCTTGCAAGTTGCACAGCGCCGTTCCACGTTGCGGTGAAGGGAGATTTGGATAATGTCTGATACAGAGATCTGGCGCCTCAGCGCCACTGAAACCGCGCGGCACACCCGGACTGGCGATATTTCCGCCGAAGCCGCTGTTGCGTCCTCCATAGCGCGGATGAACGCGGTGAACCCCGCCCTGAATGCCGTTGTCGAGAACCTCAGCAGCGAGGCGCTGGCACGCGCGCAGGATCTGGACAAAGCCCGCGCTGCTGGTGCTGCAACCGGGCCCCTTCACGGCGTGCCTGTCACCATCAAGATCAACGTGGATCAAACCGGCCATGCCACCTCCAACGGGGTGGTGGCGCTGAAAGACATGATCGCGCCGGATGATGCGCCGCTGGTGAAAAGCCTGCAGGACGCGGGCGCCGTAATAATCGGCCGCACCAACACGCCCGAGTTTTCCTTCCGTGCTGATACCGATAACCCGCTGTTCGGCCGCACCCATAACCCTTGGGGGCGCCATATCTCGGCCGGCGGATCCTCCGGCGGAGCCGGGTCTGCCGTGGCCGCGGGCATCGGCCCGCTGGCTCATGGCAACGACATCGGCGGCTCCCTGCGCTACCCCTCGGCGGCCAATGGCGTGGTGACGGTAAAGCCGGGTCTGGGCCGGGTGCCCGCCTGGAACCCCAGCCAGAAAGCGGAACGCGGTATGCTGGCGCAGAACATGTCGGTTCAGGGCCTGATCACCCGCCATGCCGAAGACCTTCACCTGGCGATGCCAACGATGATCGCCCCGGACCCGCGCGATCCCTTCCACGTGCCCCTGCCCTGGCGCGGCGCGCCGCTGGACGGGCCCATCAAGGTGGGCTTCAGCAAGGAAACCTATGACTTCGACCTGCACCCCGAGGTCTCGGCGGCGCTGGACACGGCGCGGGACGCGCTGACCGATGCGGGATACCAGGTGGAAGAGGTGGAACCGCCGCTCTTGCGCGAGGCGGCACTGGACGGCTACCGCGCCCTGATGAGCGAGGTGCAGCAGCTGATGGGGCCGGACCTGGAGGCTATGGGATCGCCGGTGATCAACGAGATCTTTGCCGAAAACTACCGCCAGTTCCCGCCGCTAAGCCCGGTGGAGCTGCTGCAGGTCATGGCTCGGCGCACCCATTATGCGCGGCAATGGTCGCTGCTTCTGGAAGACTATCCGCTGTTCCTGTCCCCCTTCATGCCGCAGCCCTTCTTCAGTCCCGGACGCGACGCCGAAGGTGCCGAAGGCCTGCGCGAAGCGCTGGGGTCGGGTCTCTGGTCCTACTCGATGAACTTCATGGGGCTGCCGTCGGCAATGTTCCGGCGCGGCTCGC
>CAJXHQ010000576.1 GCA_913054485.1 uncultured Paracoccaceae bacterium | reverse complement strand
CCCGCGCCAGACGCTGGCCTATGCCGCCGCACTCTGGTCCGGTGTGCAGCCGGAGTGCGTGGTCGCTGTGACCGGCACCAATGGCAAGACATCTGTCGCCAGTTTTGTGCGCCAGATCTGGATGGAGCTGGGCCACGAGGCGGTGAATCTCGGCACCACCGGGGTCGAGGGCGCATGGTCTTTCCCGCTGGCCCATACCACGCCGGAACCCATCACCCTGCACCGCGCGCTGGCTGCCGCGGCCGCCAACGGGGTCACCCATGCGGCGATGGAAGCGTCTTCCCATGGGCTTGAACAGCGCCGTCTCGACGGGGTTCATCTGGCAGCCGCCGGTTTCACCAATTTCACTCAGGATCACCTAGATTACCACGAGACTTTCGAGGCGTACTTCGCCGCCAAAGCGGGCCTGTTCCGCCGGGTGCTTCCGGAGGAAGGCGTTGCTGTCATCAACCTTGATGATCCGCGCGGCGAAGAGATGCGCGCCATTGCTTCCGCCCGCGGGCAGGAGGTGATCAGCGTCGGGCGCGGCCGTGGCGACCTAAGCCTGATGAGCCAGCGGTTCGATGCCTCCGGGCAGGATATGCGGTTCTCCTGGCATGGCACGCCCTGCGTGGTGCGGCTCAACCTGATTGGCGGTTTCCAGGCGGAAAACATCCTGCTGGCCTGCGGGCTGGTGATTGCCTCAGGCGAGGTGCCGGAGCGGGTCTTTGAAACGCTGGAGCATCTGGAGACCGTCAGGGGCCGGATGCAGCACGCAGGCACCCGGAAAAACGGCGCCACGGTGTTTGTGGACTACGCTCATACGCCCGATGCGGTGAAAACCGCGCTGAAGGCCCTGCGCCCGCATGTGCTGGGCCGGCTGGTGGCAATCGTCGGTGCCGGCGGCGACCGTGATCCCGCCAAACGCCCGCTGATGGGGCAGGCCGCGCATGAGAACGCGGATCTGGTCATCGTCACCGATGACAATCCGCGCAGCGAAGACCCGGCGGTGATCCGCGCGGCCGTCAAGGGCGGTGCGCCTGCAGCGCAGGAGATCGGCGACCGCGCCGAAGCGATCCTGCGCGGCGTTGATGCGCTGGGGCCGGGCGACGCGCTGCTGATCTGCGGCAAGGGCCATGAGACCGGCCAGATCGTCGGCGATGATGTGCTGCCATTCAACGATGCGGAACAGGCCAGTGTGGCCGTTGCTGCGCTGGACGGGGGGCTGGCATGACGCTTTGGACCGCGGCAGAGGCCGCCGAAGCCACCGGCGGACGTGCCATCGGCAACTGGGCCGTCAACGGGATTTCCATCGACACCCGCACCATTGCTGAGGGTGATCTGTTTGTGGCGCTGAAAGCTGCCCGTGATGGCCATGACTTTGTGGCGCAGGCGCTGGAAAAGGGCGCAGGCGCGGCGCTGGTCTCGCGCATTCCCGAAGGTGTCAGCGACGACGCGCCGCTGCTTCTGGTTGAGGACGTGCAGACCGGGCTTGAGGCTCTGGGCCGCGCGTCCCGGGCCCGCAGTTCTGCCAAGGTGGTGGCGGTGACCGGCTCGGTCGGCAAGACCTCCACCAAAGAGATGCTGGCGCGGATGCTGGCCGATCAGGGCCGCACCCATGCCGCCGTGGCCAGCTACAACAACCACTGGGGCGTGCCGCTGACGCTGGCGCGGATGCCGCGCGATACAGAATTTGCCGTGATCGAGATCGGCATGAACCACCCCGGCGAGATCGCCCCGCTTGCGCGCCAGGCGCGGCCGCATGTGGCGATGGTCACCACTGTCGCCGCCGTGCACCTGGAAGCCTTTGACGATGTCGCCGGCATCGCGGCCGAGAAAGCCGCCATCATGGAAGGGCTGGAGCCCGGCGGGCTGGCAGTTCTGAACGCCGATATCGATGAGGCCTATGTGCTGGCGTCCGAGGCCGACAGGCTGGGTGCCTCTGCTGTCTGGTTCGGGGAAAAGGCTTGCGAATATAAGCTTCTGTCAGCGGCCATAGAAGGCGAGGAAACCGTCGCCCAGGCCGATGCCAAGGGCCGGGAACTGGATCTGCATATTCAGTCGCTCGGCGCGCATTTTGCCATGAACGCTTTGGGGGCGCTGGCCTGCGTCGAAGGCTTGGGGGCGGATGTTGAACAGGCTGCGCAGAGCCTTGCGCTCTAGTCGCCGGTCAAGGGCCGCGGTGTGCGCGAGAGTATCGCCATGAACGGCGGCAGCGTCACACTGCTGGATGACAGCTATAACGCCAACCCGACCTCCATGGCGGCCGCTCTGGCGGTCCTCTCGGCCACGCCGGGGACCGGCCGCCGCATCGCTTACCTTGGCGATATGAAAGAGCTTGGCCCCGAGGAGCTGCCTCTGCACGCCGGGCTTGCTGCGCTGGAGGCGGTGGGGAGGATTGATCGGATCCACTGTATCGGCCCGCTGATGAAGGCCCTGCACGCGGCATTGCCGGATGACAGGCGCGGTGCGTGGTATGCAACCAGCGCGCAAGCCCTGCCGGATCTGGCGGACCAGGTCGCGGCGGGTGACGTGGTTCTGGCCAAAGGGTCGCTCAGCATGGCGCTGGCCAGAATTGTTGACGGCATCCGTGAAATGGGTCATGCCGCCGCATCATCACATAACAAAGAAGCAGAATAGGAACCGGGACGCATGCTCT
>CAJXHQ010000575.1 GCA_913054485.1 uncultured Paracoccaceae bacterium | reverse complement strand
TTGCCGCGCATGGTGTGGCCAGGGCCTTTGGGGGCCATCATGATGACGTCGACGCCTTCTTTCGGCTCGATCAGGCCGAAGTGCACGTTCAGGCCGTGGGCAAATGCAATGGCTGCGCCCGGCTTGATGTTGTCGTGGACGTATTTCTTGTAGGTTTCGGCCTGCAGTTCGTCGGGCATGGTGAACATGATCACATCACACCAGGCAGCCGCTTCCGCGATACCCATGACCTTCAGGCCTTCGCCTTCGGCTTTGGCAGCGGAGGCTGAGCCTTCACGCAGTGCCACAACCAGGTTCTTGGCGCCGGAATCGCGCAGGTTCAGCGCGTGGGCGTGGCCCTGTGAGCCGTAGCCCAGGATGGCGACTTTTTTGTCCTTGATCAGGTTCACATCGCAATCGCGATCGTAATAAACGCGCATATCAGCGGTCCTCTCGTTGAATGTCTGCGGCGATCATAGGGAATACCGCAGGGAGCGCCAGCGCATCCGAGGCATGATTTCGAACAATTTCGGTCTGTTCATTCGCCAAAATAGCCATTACCGATAGGACCATGCTTGATGACCTCGACAGACGCATTCTGCGCCACATGCAGGCCGACCCGGAGGAATCGCTGCCGGCCCTGGCCGAACGCCTGGCCCTCAGCACCTCGCGCCTCAGCCGGCGGCTGGACAAGCTGCGCGACAGCGGCGTGCTGCGCGGCCAGCGGATGGAGATCAGCTGGCGCGCCCTGGGATACGCGGTGGAGGTGAGCCTGCGGGTCACCCTCGACAAAACACAGGCCCGTGCCTTTGACGATTTCATCGAGGCCGCGCGCGATATCCCCGAGGTGATCGAGATCCAGACGTTCCTTGGGCGGGTTGATGTGCGCCTGTCGGTGATCGCCCGCGATATGGGCCACTACCAGCAGATCTACCGCCGCAGCATCCTCGCCCTGCCCCATATTGCCGACATTGAGGCGCTGATGCTGGTCAGCCGCCTGAAGTCGGACGAAGGCCTGCCGCTGTGACCGATCTGGACGACATTGACCGCAGGCTGATCAGGGCCCTGGCAGAAGACGCCGCCCAGTCGGCCGGGGCGCTCGGCCGCCGTTTCGGCCTATCGCAGCCTGCCGCCTGGCGCCGGATCCGGCGCCTGCAGGACGCGGGCGTCCTTGCGGGTCGCCGCCTGGAGCTGGACCGTGAAAAGCTCGGCTTTGGTGTCACTGTCTTTCTGGGCGTGAAGCTGGCGACCAAGGGCCGCGTCAGCCTGGAGGATTTCGAACGCGCGGTCTCCGCCATCCCCGAAGTGCAGACCGTGGAGCACGTTCTGGGGCTCTATGACTACCGTTTGCGCGTCACCGCCCGCGACCTGGCTGATTTCGAACGCGTCCTGCGCCGCCGCATCATGACCCTGCCGGGAGCCGGCGATGTGGAGGCCAATGTGCTCCTCTCCGAAGAGCGCCGTCCTGGCCCGCTCTGACACTCTGCACTTTCATCTTTCCAGCAAATACTCCGGGGTGAGGCCCCGCAGGGGCCGAGGGGCAGCGCCCCTTCCCGGCGCATATGGCGTAAACTGGCCTTATAGTTGACGCCTTTGGCAGGTTGTTTTCCGCACCCCCTGCAAGTATCGCTGCTGAAGAAGGCAGCCTGCGGGCTGCGTTGATCCATTTCTAGGAGGCCGCAATGGCATTGTTGCAAAACGTTGACCCTGAAGGGCTGGACGAGTTTTCCGTTGTTTTCACCGACCGTTCGCTGAACCACATGTCGAAGGCTTTCCAGCAGGTGATGCTGGACATCAACGCCATGCTGAAAGAGGTCTACAACGCCGAAGGCGTGGCCCTGATCCCCGGCGGCGGCACCTATGGCATGGAAGCGGTTGCCCGCCAGTTCGCCAAGGGTGCAAACGCTCTGGTGGTGCGCAACGGCTGGTTCTCCTACCGCTGGAGCCAGATCTTCGAGACCGGCGGCTTCACCGCATCTTCCACAGTGATGAAGGCGCGCCGGAACGGCAACGAAAGCGCGACCCCCTTCGCTCCGGCGCCCATCGAAGAAGTGGTTGCTGCGATCCGCGAGCAGAAGCCGGACATCGTCTTTGCACCGCATGTGGAAACCTCAGCCGGCGTGATCCTGCCGGACGACTATGTGACCGCCATGGCCTCAGCCGCGCATGAGGTTGGCGCGCTGATGGTGCTGGACTGCATCGCTTCGGGCTGCGCCTGGATCGACATGAAGGCAACCGGTGTCGACGTGCTGATCTCCGCCCCGCAAAAGGGCTGGTCCGCCTCGCCTTCCGCAGGCCTGGTGATGCTTTCGGAGCGCGGCGAAGCCCGCCTGGCCGAGACCCAGTCGGACAGCTTTGCCATCGACCTGAAGAAATGGCGCGACATCATGAAGGCCTATGAGGGCGGCGGGCATGCGTATCACGCCACCATGCCGACCGATGCGCTGCGCGCCTTCCGCGACACGATGGCGGAAACCAAGGAGTACGGTTTCGAGAAGCTGCGCGAGGCGCAATACGCGCTTGGCAACGGTGTGCGTGCGATGCTGAAGGAGAAGGGCATTACTTCGGTTGCCGCCGACGGCTTCGGTGCACCGGGCGTGGTGGTCAGCTACACTGCTGATCCGGAAGTCCAGAACGGCAAGAAATTCGCCGCCCTCGGCAT
>CAJXHQ010000574.1 GCA_913054485.1 uncultured Paracoccaceae bacterium | reverse complement strand
GTCGGACAAGGTCGGCGACATCGACTACGCCGAAGCCCACGAAGGCTACTCGGGCAACACCGCCGGCTTCTCTGTCTCCGCCAATACCAAGGAGTTGATTGAGCAAGAGGTGAAGAGCTTCATTAAGGATGGTTATGATCGCGCGTTTGAGATCCTGACCGAAAAGAAAGAAGAATGGGAACGCCTGGCGCAAGGCCTGCTGGAGTATGAGACCCTCACCGGCGAAGAGATCAAGCGCGTGATGAACGGCGAGCCGCCCAGTGCAGGCGATGACGAGGACGACGGCAAAGACGAGGGCAATGCCTCTGTCACCGCGATACCGAAGGCCAAGCCGAAGAAATCCCCGCCGGAAGACGGCATGGAGCCTGAGCCCTCGGCGTAAACGGTCACACAAGATCGGGCCCGGACGCTGGCGCAGCGTCCGGGCCCTTTTTTTATGCCGGGGGGCTGCGGGCCGGGTATTTTGAGTATTTGCGGAAAGATGAAGGGGAGGGCACGGCATGCCTGTTCTGAAGGAAACAGACTTTACCGGCGAGATCGTCTGGCTGGGCCATGTGCCCGCGGGCCGCGGTATCCGGGCGGAGCCGGCAGAGGAGCTGGCGCTTGGCTTTGCAGGCGCTGCCGGCAGCCGCCACAAGGGGGAGAACCGCGCCTCCTGTGTGCGGGTGAAGAACCTCTACCCCGAAGGAACAGAAATCCGAAATGTACGCCAGCTGACGATTCTGTCGCTGGAAGAGATGTCGCAAATTGCGCAAGACATGGGCACCGAAAGCCTCGATCCGCGCTATCTGGGAGTGTCTGTGGTACTGAAGGGTATTCCCGACTTCACTCATATCCCGCCTTCGTCGCGGCTGCAGGGTCCGGACGGGCTGACGCTGACGGTGGATATGGAGAACCGCCCCTGCGTGCTGCCGGGCCGCGAGATCGAGCAGGATCACAAGGGGCTAGGGGTCAAATTCAAGCCTGCCGCCGAAGGCCGCCGGGGAATCACCGCCTGGGTGGAGCGCCCTGGCATGCTGAAACCGGGCGATGCGCTGAGGCTGTTTGTGCCGGACCAGCGCGCTTGGATGCCGCATTGAGGGCACTAAATGACGCGGCGTTTCCGATTTGAAACGCCGCGTAGCCGATGCGACGTTTCGCGCTTGGAAAATGTCGCAAACCGCGCGCTGAATCTCATCTATGGAAGTTATGGCTGTGATCAGGGCCGGCTATTGTAAGCCGGTGAAAACCATTAGACGTGATCAGGGATCAGCCTCATGAGCTATAAATCCGACATCGAAATCGCCCGCGAAGCGAAGAAGCGCCCGATCCAGGAGATCGGTGAGAAAATCGGCATCTCCAGCGATGACCTGCTGCCCTATGGCCACGACAAGGCCAAGGTGAGCCAGGACTTCATCAACTCGGTGCAGTCCAAGGACGACGGCAAGCTGATCCTGGTGACCGCGATCAACCCGACACCTGCGGGCGAAGGCAAAACCACCACCACCGTGGGTCTGGGCGACGGTCTGAACCGTATCGGCAAGAACGCGATGATCTGCATCCGCGAAGCTTCGCTCGGCCCGAACTTCGGCATGAAGGGTGGCGCTGCAGGCGGCGGCCACGCTCAGGTCGTGCCGATGGAGGAGATGAACCTCCACTTCACCGGTGACTTCCACGCCATCACCTCGGCCCACTCGCTGCTGTCGGCCATGATCGACAACCACATCTACTGGGGCAACGAGTGCGAGATCGACATCCGCCGCGTCGCATGGCGCCGTGTGGTCGACATGAACGACCGCGCCCTGCGTCAGATCACTGCCTCCCTTGGCGGCGTGTCCAACGGCTTCCCGCGCGAAACCGGCTTTGACATCACCGTGGCTTCCGAAGTCATGGCGATCCTCTGCCTGGCAAACGACCTGAAAGACCTGGAAAAGCGTCTCGGCGATATCATCGTGGCCTACCGCCGCGACAAAACCGCCGTCTACTGCCGCGACATCAAGGCGGAAGGCGCAATGACCGTTCTGCTGAAAGACGCGATGCAGCCGAACCTGGTGCAGACCCTGGAAAACAACCCGGCCTTTGTGCATGGCGGCCCCTTCGCCAACATCGCACACGGCTGTAACTCCGTGATCGCGACCAAGACCGCGCTGAAAGTGGCCGACTATGTTGTCACCGAAGCAGGCTTTGGTGCCGACCTTGGTGCCGAGAAGTTCATGAACATCAAATGCCGCAAGGCAGGCATCGCACCCTCCGCGGTTGTGCTGGTTGCCACCGTGCGCGCGATGAAGATGAACGGCGGCGTTGCCAAGGCAGATCTGGGCGGCGAAAACGTCGACGCGGTCAACAGCGGCTGTGCAAACCTGGGCCGTCACATCGAAAACGTGAAGTCCTTTGGTGTGCCGGTTGTGGTTGCGATCAACCACTTTGTCACCGACACCGAGGCTGAAGTTCAGGCCGTGAAAGACTACGTCGCGACCCACGGGTGCGAGGCAGTTCTGTCGCGTCACTGGGAACTGGGGTCGGAAGGCTCTGCACCGCTGGCGGAAAAAGTTGTGGAAATCGTTGAAGGCGGCACCGCCAACTTCGCGCCGATCTACCCCGACGACATGCCGCTGTTCGAGAAGATCGAGACCATCGCCAAGCGTATCTACCGCGCTGACGAA
>CAJXHQ010000573.1 GCA_913054485.1 uncultured Paracoccaceae bacterium | reverse complement strand
GATGCCACAGGGTCCGCGCGGCGCGCAGCTTGCCGATCTCCATGAAGAAGTTCATGCCGATGGCAAAGAAGAAGGACAGCCGGCCGGCAAACTTGTCCACATCCATGCCCGCATTGATCGCCGCGCGCACATATTCGCGCCCGTCGGCCAGCGTATAGGCCAGCTCCTGCACCAGGTTCGCGCCGGCCTCCTGCATGTGGTAGCCGGAGATCGAGATGGAGTTGAATTTCGGCATCTCATCCGAAGTGTATTGGATGATATCCGAGATGATCCGCATCGAAGGTTCGGGCGGGTAGATATAGGTGTTGCGGACCATGAACTCCTTCAGAATGTCATTCTGAATGGTGCCCGCCAGCACGGATTTGTCATGCCCCTGCTCTTCGCCCGCGACAATGAAACTGGCGAGGATCGGCACCACCGCCCCGTTCATGGTCATCGAGACCGAGACCTTGTCGAGCGGGATACCGTCGAACAGCACCTTCATGTCCTCGACAGAATCGATGGCCACGCCGGCCTTGCCGACATCGCCAACAACGCGCGGATGGTCACTGTCATAACCGCGGTGGGTGGCGAGATCGAAGGCCACCGACACGCCCTGCTGCCCGGCATCCAGGTTGCGGCGGTAAAACGCGTTGGATTCCTCCGCGGTGGAGAAGCCCGCATATTGCCGGATCGTCCAGGGCCGGCCGGCATACATGGTCGCTTTCACGCCGCGCGTGAAAGGGCCGACGCCGGGCATGGTGCCCATGTGGGGCAGGTCCTTAGTGTCCTCTTCCGTGTAGAGAGGCTTCACCTCGATGCCTTCCAGCGTCTGCCAGTTCAGATCGTCAACCGCACGGCCGCGCAGCTCTTTTTCAGCCAGCGTCCGCCACTCGTCCTTCTTCTCGGTCATTTGGTCTTCCTCTTGTCAATCCGTTTGCGGGCGGGTTCGGGACCGCCGCTGTTTTGTCCGGGTCGGCGACCAGCGTGGCGAGCCCGTCAGCCCCGCCTGCCAGCCACATCAGATCATCGGTGTAACGCTCCTGCAGCCGCGCCGCCTGCACGGGCGTGAAAGGCTGCCAGCGCCCCTGCCCCTGCGGCAGCGCGCCTGCCGCGCCAGGGGCGGAGGCGCGTAAGGCGTCCAGATGCGGTGCCGGCAGCAGGTGCTGGCGGGCATGGGCTTTGGGGGCTTCGGCTCCGGTCAGCCCTGCCAGCACCACGTCAGGACGGGCACAGAAGGTTTCATAGGGAACCACACGGACACGGGCACCGGGCATGGCGCAAGCGACATCTGAAATGACGTCACGCCATCCGCGCCGGGCCTGGGACAGGCGCTCAAAAGCATCCGCCTGAGGCACCGGGTGCCCCTGCTCTACCCCGCGGGCAAAGGCCGAGGCCCAGTAGCCCGCCAAATTGCGGATCGAGATCACCACATCCGGTGCATCGCCGAAGGCCAGCGTGAAACGCGCCATACGTTCACCGGCGGCGCGGTACAGCGTCTGGCTGCACAGATTGTCGCGCAGAGGCCCCAGCATGGCGGCATCGCTGACCAGCAGCGTGCCGGTATCCTGCGCTGTCAGACGTTGCATGTGCAATTGAACCCGGCCCGCGGCACGGCGCTGCAACCGCGGAGAGACAGCTGCCAGCCCGCCGGGCTGCAGCCCGTCGAACAGGCCCGCACGGGTGCGCTGCGGCCCCCAGACGGCGATCCCGCGCCCGGCCAGCGCCGGAGCGTTCAGCCGCAGATAGTCGTGAAAGCTCGCATTGGCGCAGCGATGCGTGCCGCAGTGCAGGATGATCTTCATGGCAGCCCCCGCCGGTGTCCGGGCGGAAACAGCAGCATCCCGCCCCGAGGAAGGCCTGTATTCTGGCCCGCAGCCGGTATCAGACCGGTTAACGCGCAACTTTTTGAACTGCCGCGCAGATTTGCGGGTCGCATTCCCAAACGGGGCGCATATATTCATCACAACAGGAGAGACAATGAAACCAGTTCTAGCCCTTGTTCTGAGCAGCCTTCTGCCCCTTGCCGCCATCGCGGAGGAAACCGCAGACACCGGCGCGCCGGCGCTGATCCAGCCCGGCGCAGAGTCCGACCTGAGCGAATTCCAGTGGAAAAACCGCCCCATCGTGGTCTTTGCCGACAGCCCCGACGATCCCCGCTTCCAGGAGCAGGTTGACCGGCTGACCAAAGGCGCCGACCAATTGCTGGAGCGCGACGTGGTGGTGCTGACCGATACAGATCCCTCGGTGCGTTCGCCCCTGCGCAACAAGCTGCGCCCGCGTGGCTTTATGCTGGTGCTGGTGGGCAAGGATGGCGGCGTCAAACTGCGCAAACCCGCCCCCTGGACAGTACGCGAGATCACCCGGTCCATCGACAAGTTCCCCGACCGGCAGCGCGAAGTGGAGGAGCGGCGCGGCAGCTGATCCATCAGCCGTTCCCCCGCGCGTAGAACAGGCGTTTATTACGCCGGTCCAGAACCGCCATTGCCTTGTTTTCCGGTGCGAAAATCAGGATCGCCTGCGGGTCGTTCAGGGCCGACAGATAGGCGGCTGGCACGGTGCCTTCCATGCAGTCCCTGGCGGACACGCCGGAGGTCAGCACTGATATCCCCTTGGGCAAATCAGCAGACATCACCGCCTCGCTGACCCCGTTCGGGGTCAGCC
>CAJXHQ010000572.1 GCA_913054485.1 uncultured Paracoccaceae bacterium | reverse complement strand
GCAGCCAGTCCAATGAACTGGGCACGGCCGTTGCTGTGTCGGGCCAGTTCCAGGTCAACGCCACCGAGGTGGCCGAGGCGGTGCAGAACCTGTCGTCGCGCACCGAAAGTCAGGCCGCGACCCTGACCGAAACAACCACTGCGCTGCAAGAGCTGAGCAGCTCGGTCAAAAAAACCGCCTCGGATGCGGGCGCGGCCACGGAGAATGCCCATTCCGCCTATGACGGCGCAGTGGAGAACGGCACGCTGATGAAATCGGCGGTGGAGGCGATGAACAGCATTGAATCCTCCTCGGCCGAGATTTCCTCGATCATCAATGTCATCGAAGATATTTCCTTCCAGACCAACCTGCTGGCGCTGAATGCCGGGGTCGAGGCCGCCCGCGCCGGTGACAGCGGCCGCGGTTTTGCGGTTGTTGCCGCCGAGGTGCGCGCGCTGGCGCAGCGCACCGCGGGGGCGGCCAATGAGGTGAAGTCGCTGATCGGCACATCCACCGCACAGGTCAAGGAGGGCTCCGACCTGGTGCACCGGGCCGGCGAAGCGCTGGACGACATCGTTGGCCGGGTCAAAAATGCCAATGACCTGATCGGGCAGATCTCGGCGACCTCTTCCGAACAGGCCGTGGCGCTGTCGGAAATGGCAGATGCGCTGGGATCACTGGATAACGCGACCCAGACCAATGCGGCCATGGTGGAGCAGATGACGGCCATGTCGATGAGCATGGATTCCAAGGCCCGCGAGCTGGAAGCGACCATGTCCCGTTATTCCGGCGGCGGGGACCAAAAAACTTACCGGGCGGCGTAAGCGCTAACATCCCAATAAAATCAAGACCGGCCTCCTGCGGGCCGGTTTTTTCTTATCTCAACTGCCGTTAACGGGATCGAAGCGAAATGATTTCAGACTACCTGAAAGGAAGGCGCAGAGGCGCAATGCTAATGCGGCGCCTTCGGAGGGTTCAGGTAGGCCGGGTCTGTCCGGGAACAGCCTGAAAGACGCGGCCGGTGCGACCGAACACGCACCGGCCGTACTTTATTCAGCGGCAGCCCGCGCGTCGAACCAGGGTTTGATCCGGGCGCGCACGTAGTGCCAGACATCCGGCGCGCCGCGCAGCACTTTGGCGCCGACGCGGGTGTCGATCTGATCCAGCGAGACATTATATTCGATCCAGCTGCCGCCGCCGGTGATCTCGTTCAGCAAAACCGGCTGCACCCGGTCGATGGATTTGGCATAGACCGCTTCCGCGCTTTCGGCGGCTTCAAACTCCCGCCAGAGCGCTTCAAACACGGTTGCTTCCTCCGGCGGCAAGAGGCCAAACAGGCGTTTGGCCGCAGCGTCTTCCTTTTCGGCAATATCCGCTGCATCCGCAGCCCCATGGATCGGAACATCGCCGGCGTCGATTTCCACGATGTCATGCAGCAGCAGCATCCGCATTGCGCGGTCCGCATCCACATCAAACGCCGCGTGCTCAGCGAGCACCCAGGCATAAAGCATCACGTGCCAGCTGTGTTCAGCCGAGTTTTCACGCCGCGTGCCGCTGCCGATCATGGTTGCGCGGGTCACTGTCTTCAGCGCGTCGGATTCGTTCAGGAAAGGCAGCCGGGCGGTCAGCCCGTTGGGCGCAGGCAGCGGCCTGTCACCAACCAGGTGGCGGCCCAATGCGTAGGCTTCGGGGAAGGCCTGTTCCAGCACTGTTGCGCGGCCGGAATTCAGGTTGTCCCGCACGACCTCGATATGCTCAGGCAGCGGTTGCGCGCCATACATGGTCTGGAAAATCGGCTGGCAGGTATCCAGACGCTTGGCAAAGCGCGCATCCGGGGTTTCATCCGCTTCGAACTCTTGCCACAGCGCCTTCAGCTCGCTGCCCTGATCACCGGGGAGCAGCCCGAACAGCCGGTCAGCCGCGGCCGCCTCGGCCCGTGCAACCGCCTCCCAATCGTGGTCTTCGTTGATCGGGTGATCGCCGGCGTCGATCTCTACCAGGTCATGCAGCAGCAGCATACGGATCACCCGGGCAATAGAAACTCCGGGGGCCGCACAGGGCGCCAGCACCGCAGCATACAGCGCCAGATGCCAGCTGTGTTCAGCCGAGTTCTCTGGCCGCGAACAATCCAGGATCGGCGTGGTGCGGTCGATGCTGCGCAGCCGGTCGGCTTCGAGCAGAAAGGCAAACTGCGCCTCCAGCCGGGCGCTCACGCTTGGCCTCCGGCGCTGGCAGAGGCTTTCAGCTCATCCACCTTTTTCATCAGGAAAGCGCGGGCTGTGCGTTCCGACAGGCGCACGCGAACCTCCGTCAGAAAAGCTTCCTCCAGAGTCTGGGAGGAAGCTGCGAGAACCTTGGCGACCTCCATGAACAGCCGGTCGTCGCCGCCGGCGTCCTGGATCTTCAGCGTGTCTTCGGCCAGCTTGGAGGCCAGCTTCCAGACCGTGTCGCTCATTAGCGGGACGTCTCCGTCAGGCGGCGTTTCACATAGTCGGTGGTCGACCCGATCATCGTGTCCATGTGCTCGCCCTGGAAGAAGTGGTCTGCGCCCTCAACTTCCTGATGGGTGATGGTGATGCCCTTCTGCTCGTGCAGCTTGCCGACCAGGTTCTGGGTATCCGCCGGCGGGGCCACGCGGTCCGAGGTGCCGTTGATGATCAGCCCGGAGG
>CAJXHQ010000571.1 GCA_913054485.1 uncultured Paracoccaceae bacterium | reverse complement strand
TGGGCGGGGAAAACGCTCAGGACCGTCTGAACAACAACGAATGCCTGCGCGCCAAGACCGAAGAAGTCCTCGGCGTGCCCACCAAACTGTTTGCGCCCGCCGACTACAATGGCGTGATCCAGGGCCTGCTGGGCGGCACCATCGACATGGCATGGCTGGGCGCTTCCGGCTATGCGAAAACCTACCTCAGCGACCCGGAAGCGGTTGAGCCCATCCTGGTGAAAGTGAACACCGACGGCGGCTACGGCTACTATTCTATCGGTTTTGCCCGCAAAGACAGCGGCATCGAAGCCCTGGAAGACGTCAAAGACAAGGTCTTCGGCTTCGGCGATCCGAACTCCACCTCCGGCTTCCTGATCCCCTCGATCGAGATCCCTGAGCAGACCGGCGCCACCATGACCTCGGGCGACTACTTTGGTGAAGTGAAGTTCAACGGCGGCCACGAGCAGACCATCGTTGCGGTGAACAACGGCGACATCGACGCCGGCGTGACCTGGGCCGACGGCCTGGGCGAGTGGGAAGACGGCTACAACTCCGGTGCCCTGCGCCGCGCAGTGAACGCGGGCCTCGTCGACATGAACGACCTGGTTCAGATCTGGCAGTCCAAGCCGATCCCGGAAGGCCCGATCGTTCTGCGCAAGGACCTGCCGGCCGACGTGAAAGTCAAGTTCACCGCGCTGATGGCCTCCATGCCCTCCATGGACCCCGACTGCGCCTACGGCGTGCTGTCCGGCGAAGCCAAGGGCGTGATGCCGATCGGCCACGACGCCTACGAAGTGATCATCGAAGCCCGCAAATTGAAGTCCAACTGATTTCAATGACCAAACACGCGGGGGGCGGTGCAGATCTGCCGCCCCCCGTCATTATTCGCGGCTGACGTGCCACGAAGCAGGACCTTACCAGGATCAAAACACATGGCGGATCTGAGCGCGGCTGCACCAAGCGTGGCCGAAATACGGGAAGACTATGCGGCGCTGACCCGGCGCAAGCGGGTTTACGGCGGCATCCTGCTGGCGCTGTTTGTTGCCCTGATGGCTGCCGGCTTCCGCACTGCCGATGGCCGGAACGCAGGGTCATTTGCCGACGGCTACCAGCGCATCTTTGACTACCCGGCCGAAGTGCTGGCAGAGGCCGCAGAAAAGGCCGCGAACCTGCCTGGCCAGATGGTGCATTTCTTCCCGGCGCTGATCGAGACGCTGAACATTGCCGGTGCGGCCACGCTGATCGGCGCGATGCTAGGCATGCTGCTGTCGCTGCTGTCGACCCGCGGCATGGCACCCTGGCCGCGCCTGATCCCCCTGTTCCGCCGCATCATGGACATCAGCCGCGCGATCCCCGAGATCGTCATCGCGCTGGTGCTGATCTTCCTTCTGGGCGGCGGCCCGGTTCCTGCGATGATCGCCATTGCGATCCACACTGCCGGCGCGCTGGGCAAGCTGTTCTCGGAAGTGAATGAAAATGTCTCGCTGAAACCCATCGAAGGCCTGTCTTCGGTCGGGGCCGGCTGGGCGCAGCGCATGTATCTGGGCGTGATCCCGCAGGTCGGGCCGAACTACGTCAGCTACGCGCTCTTGCGCTTTGAAATCAACATCCGCGCCTCTGCTATCCTTGGCTTTGTCGGGGCAGGCGGCATCGGCTACGAGCTGAAGAACGCCATGTCCTGGGGCAAGGGCCGCTATGACGAGGCCGCCGCGATCTTCATCATCCTGTTCCTGACCATTGTTGTTGTTGACCAGCTGTCCGGCATGCTGCGCGACCGTCTGACCCATGGAGCCAAGGCATGACCACTTTTGCCACCGATCTCACCGCGGCAGAGCTGAAGGCGGATACGGCCAAGCTGTTCCTGCGCAAGAAACTGTTCAACTTCGCCCTGCCGGCCGCCGTGCTGGCCTATCTCGCCTATGTCTTTGTCACTTTCGACGTGGCCGGGCTCTACGAGCGCGCCAGCCTGAAGAACGCTCAGACGCTGGTTGGCGACAGCTACAGCTATAAAACCCATGTGAGCCGCGACAACCGCAACGGTGCGGTCTCGGTCGCTATTGAGGGTGAGAAGAAGGGATCCTATCCCGAAGGCGAGGCCCCGGATTGGATCAGCCTGGGCGAGACCACGGTGATTGATCTGGAAGACGGCCATGTGGTGCGTTTCGGCCCGGAAGTCATCGAATATGACGTGCCCGGCTATGGCATGATCCGCGCCACCCCCAGCCGCAGCGCCGGGGTGCAGGCCGAGCTGCCAGAGGGCGCGCTGCCGGAGTGGATCAGCGTCTCCAAGAACCGTCTGGCGGTCACCACAGAGGCCGGCCGCCTGACCGTGACCCGCAACCGGGCCGAAGTCTTCCGTTACTTCACCGGCTGGGAGCTGTTCTTCTTCACGCTGGACAGCCCCTATTACGGCCAGGGCCCGCTGCAGCTGGCTGCGCTTGCCCTGAACGGAGAAGCAGGCGCGATCTTCAGCGACTTCTGGACCAACAAGATGTGGCGGCATCAGGATGTGGCCTGGGCCATCGGGGAAACGCTGCTGATGGCCTTCCTCGGCACACTCGGCGGCGCGATGATCGCCCTGCCGCTGGCCTTCCTTGCAACCCGCAACTTCATGCCGGTCCGGATGATCCGCTTTGCCACCCTCCGCCTGTTCGACTTCGTGCGCGGGGTGGA
>CAJXHQ010000570.1 GCA_913054485.1 uncultured Paracoccaceae bacterium | reverse complement strand
AGATGGCCATGGATTGGGACAAGCTTAGAATATTTCACGCGGTCGCGGATGCGGGCAGCCTGACCCATGCGGGCGACAAGCTGAACCTGTCGCAATCCGCCGTCAGCCGGCAGATTCGCGCCCTGGAGGAGAGCCTGAACGCCACCCTCTTCCACCGCCATGCGCGCGGCCTGATCCTGACCGAACAGGGAGAGCTGCTGTTTGACGCCTCCACCGCGATGACCAAACGCCTGGACGCGGCTTCGGCCCGGATCCGCGACAGCGAGGAAGAGGTGTTCGGAGAGCTGCGGGTGACCACCACCTTCGGCTTCGGCACCCTGTGGCTGGCACCGCGGCTGAACAAACTCTACGACCAGTACCCGGATCTGAAAGTGGATCTGATGCTGGAAGAACGCGTGCTCGACCTGCCCATGCGCGAAGCCGATGTTGCGATCCGCATGAAAGAGCCCAGCCAGGCCGACCTGATCCGCAAGCGGCTGATGAACGTGAAGATGCTGATGTATGCTTCGCCCCGCTACCTGGAGCGTTTCGGCACGCCGGACCAGCTGACCGACATCGAGCACCACCGGCTGATCTGCCAGAACACCACCTCGGCGCAGGTCGGATCCGCTGCCGTGCTGGTGCGCGAACTGATGACTTACAATCCGCAGTCGCTGCTGACGGTGAACAACTACTTCGGCGTGCTGCAGGGCGTGCTGCATGACCTCGGCATCGGGGTTCTGCCCGACTACGTGACCGAGGACTTCCCGGAGCTGGTGCAGGTCTTCCCCGACCATGATCCCGGCGACGTGCCAGTCTACCTCGCCTACCCCGAGGAGCTGCGCCACTCCCGCCGCATCCAGGCCTTCCGCGACTTTGTGCAGGAAGAGATCATGGCCCACCGCAAACACCTGCGGGAATTGGGCAAGCTGTAACGCTACGGCGCAATCGGGCATTCATCCAAGGCTCTGCCGGACCTGCGGCAGGGCCTTTTGTCGCCTCCGGGCCAGCCCCGGTAAAGAAGTCCCTCCCGAAACCTCAGCACCTTCTGTTCGCAGATTGACAACACGCTGTCAATTCAATATTGACAGCGTGTTGTCATAAAGAGACCAAGAATGAACCTTGCCATCAGATCAATTCTGGCCGGTGCGGGGCTCGCCGCCCTCGCCTGTCAAACCACCGCTCAAGAAGGAACCCCGACCATGGAAACCAAAAATGTCGTCAATCAATCAGTCAGTCTAAGTGTTTTTCACACCGGGCCTGCTTCGGGCACCAATGTAATCTTCTTACACAGTGACAGCGGCGCGGCGGCGCAGTGGTTCAGGGTCATGGACGACTTGGCGGATGAACACCCGGTGGCCGCTTTTGACCAAAGAGGCCATGGCTCCTCTTCTCCCGCTGCAAACGGTGACTACATCTATGAAATCAGAGCTGCCGACTTGCAGGCCGTTGTGGCCTCGTTTGGTTCGCGACAAACTATTCTGGTGGCCCATTCCGGGTCTGCAGGTGTCGCGCTTGAATATGCCAGAACACATGCCGGCTCCTTACGCGGAATCTACTTTCTCGACCCGGCATCCGACCCGCGTTCAATACCGGAAGACATGCGCCAGGGGTTCCTGGGGGCCATAGAATCTGAAAGCGGACTGGAGGCGGTTCAGGGGTATTTAGCTTCGATTGCCGGTCAAAACCCCATGACCATTGAAACAGTGACCGGCGATGCAGCCATGGTTGCACCAGACGCACGATTCGAATTTGCACAGGCTTTGATGAATTGGAACGCAGAAGCCGCAATGTCGCATTGGACGGGCCCTGCCTTCATGGCCATTACTCCAGCAAACGATACCCCCGCATCCATCCGGCACTTCGGGGAAACCGTTGAGTACAGCATTCTGCCGGCAGAGGGGCATTGGGCGCAGCTGGACACGCCGGAAAGTGTTGCTCAATCAATCAGGACCTTTATCAATGGTTTGCCCTGAAACCGGAGACCGACGTTATGGCAACCCAGAGAAACCGAGGTGGCGACGCAGTTTCAAACCTGATGCTTGCGACATTCAAGTTGAATGGCGCATTCCTTGCAGCAGGCGACAGAATATCCGCCCCCTCGGGGCTTACAGCCGCCCGCTGGCAAGTGCTGGGCACATTGATGTGGGACGATATGACGGTTTCGGGGGTTGCCCGCAAAATGGGCCTGTCGCGTCAAGCGGTCCAGCGGATTGCCAATGTACTTGCCGAGGAAGGGTTGATCACGTTTCTCGACAACCCCAACGACAGACGCGCGAAACTGGCATCAGCCACCAAGGCTAGCCGCGAAGCGATCCACAGCCTAGCTGAACGGCAATATGCTTGGGCGAACACAACAGCCGAAGGCATCGATCCCGAAGAGATTGAAAAAGCTGTGGAGGTCTTGAACAGGATCATTTTTTCAAGCACTCAGAAACACGATGCAAGTGATTGATCAAAAACACTCTTTTTTCCGTTACGTGACCCTCGGTAAAGTCGGGGAAATGCCCCCTGGACGAGCTATGCAAAAAATGCATATCGGCCTTGCCCCGCAAGCGGAGTTAATCTTCTTGAAGGACTCAGGGCGGGTGCCTAAATCACTCCTCGAAGGCGGGCAGATGCCAGCCTTCATACCTCCCTGTTGGACTTCGGCCGAGCTTAGTGCTCGGCCTTTTTTTT
>CAJXHQ010000569.1 GCA_913054485.1 uncultured Paracoccaceae bacterium | reverse complement strand
GGCAAAGTGGCGGGCGCGTACCACGCCCACCCGGGCGGACGCTCAGCATTTAGAAGCTGCTGTCTCTCTGCGTGAGAGAAGCAATTGGCGCCGCTTCGGCCCACGTTTGCGACACAAAGCGTCGCATTCGTCGGATTGGCACAACAAATCGTATGGCTCACTCCCCGATATCTTGTCGGGTAACAGGGGCGCGCGCCGCCTATCTTCGCCGGGCAAATGAGATTGGCCCGCCGGGATTTGCCTGCATCCCCGGTGCCGGGAGACATGCAGGCAAAGGATGCGGACATGAAAACCCACGCGCAGGTTGTGGTCATCGGGGGCGGTCTGGTCGGCTGCTCCATCCTCTACCATCTGGCCAAACTGGGCTGGACCGATGTGGTCCTCTTGGAGCGGGACGAGCTCACCTCGGGCTCCACCTGGCACGCGGCGGCCAATATCCACGGGCTGCACGACAACAACAACGTGACCCGCATCCAGCACTACACGATGAACCTCTATAAGGAGCTGGAGAAGGAGACCGGCCAGGGCTGCGGCGTCTTCCAGCCCGGCTCGCTCTATCTGGCGAAAACCGAAGAGCGCGAGCACCAGCTGCGCCTGCAAGAGGCCAAGGGCCGTTTCTACGGGTTGAACTTCCACGAGGTCAGCCGCGAACAGGCCAAAGAATTGCACCCGCTGGCGCAGTTCGACGATGTGCGCTGCATCATGTTTGAACCCGATGGCGGCAACGTCGACCCCTCGGGCGTGACTCAGGCCTATGCAGCCGGCGCCCGCGCCATGGGGGCCGAGATTGAACGCTTCTGCCCCGTCATCGGCACCGACCAGCAGCCTGATGGGTCGTGGATCGTGCGGACCGAGAAGGGCGATATCCACACCAAATGGGTGGTCAACGCAGGCGGGCTCTGGGGCCGTGAAGTGGCAGCACTGGCCGGTCTGACCCTGCCGCTGCAGCCGACCGAGCACCAGTATTTCGTGACCGAGACGATCCCGGAAGTCGAGGCCATGGACCGACGCCTGCCCTCCATCGCCGACCGCGACGGCGAGTATTATTTCCGTCAGGAGGGCAACGGCTTCCTGATCGGCGCCTACGAGAAGGACATGCGGTTCTGGGCCGAAGACGGCACGCCGCTGGACTTCGCCCACGAATTGTTCCCCGATGATCTGGACCGGATCATGGAGAATGTGATCCGCGCCACCGAACGCGTTCCTTGCGCCGAAACTGCCGGCGTCAAACGCGTGATCAACGGCCCGATGATCTGGTCGCCTGATTCCAATGCGATCTGGGGTCCGGTTCCGGAGCTGAAGAACTACTTCTGCTGCACCGGCATCATCCCCGGCTTCTCGCAGTCCGGCGGCCTTGGCCTTCTGGCCGCACAATGGATCATCGAGGGTGAGCCGCAGTACGACATGTTCGCCTGGGATCTGGCGCGCTTCGGCGATTGGGCCGACAAGACATTCACCAAGGCCCGCGTGGAAGACCAATACGCCCACCGTTTCGCCATCCACTTCCCGAATGAGGAACGCTCCGCCGGCCGCCCCGCCCGCGTGCGCCCCGCCTACGAGATGCAGAAAGAAATGGGCGGCGTCTTCGGCCTCAACTGCGGCTGGGAGCATCCCCTGTGGTTCGCCGATCAGCCCGGCACCGCGGAAACCAATGGGTTCACCCGTCAGAACTGGTGGGAGCCGGTTGGCGCCGAAGCCCGCATGCTGCGCGAGAACGCCGGCGTCATCGACATCTCCAACTTCGCCAACTACGTGATCAAGGGACCCGGCGCCTTTGACTGGCTGGACAAGCTGGTCGCCAACAAGGTGCCGACCGAAGTGGGCCGTTCCTGCCTCACCCCGCTGATTTCGGTCCGTGGCGGCGTGGCCGGCGATTTCACCATCACCAAGGTGGCCGAGGACGAATACATGATGATCGGCTCCGGCATGGCGGAGCGTTATCACCAGCGGTTCTTCAACATGATCGACCTGCCGGAAGGCACCACCTTCGAGGTCGCGACCAACCGGATCGCCGGCTACAACGTGGCCGGGCCGAAATCGCGCGACCTGCTGCAGCGGATGACCAATGCGGACCTCAGCAATGAAGCCTTCCGCTTCATGCGCTCGCGCACAATCGAGGTGGCTGGTGTCACCTGCCTTGCGCTGCGCGTCTCCTTCACCGGCGATCTGGGCTGGGAACTGCACTGCGCCGAGGAAGACCAGATCAAGCTCTATTCCGCGCTGGTCGAGGCCGCCAAGGACGTGGGCGGCGGGCCGGTTGGCGGCCGCGCGCTGGGGTCATTGCGGATCGAGAAGGGCTATGGTTCCTGGGGCCGCGAATACAGCCAGGAATACTGGCCGCAGGAAGTGGGTCTGGCCGGGCTGATCAAGCTCGACAAAGACTTCCTCAACAAAGACGCCTACCTGAAGGTGAAGGACAATCCTTGCCGCGAAGTGCTGTCGGTGTTCGAGATCGACGCGGTGAACGATGCCGATGCGTCTGGCGGCGAGCCGATCTTCACAGCCAGTGGTGAGCCGGTCGGCCGGGTGACATCCGGGGCCTACAGCTACACGCTCGGCAAGTCGCTGGCGGTTGGCTACATCAACCCCGAAGTGGCCAAGCCCGGTGACGAGGTAGAGGTCTTCCTGCTCGGCATGCCACATAAGGCGCGTATTCTG
>CAJXHQ010000568.1 GCA_913054485.1 uncultured Paracoccaceae bacterium | reverse complement strand
CTTATGCGGCTTCCACTTGGGTGGCGGCTTTGCCGAGGCGCGCGATGGCTTCGGCGATGTCTTCATCAGTGAGGGTGAGCGGCGGCAGCAGCCGGATGACATTGTCGCCGGCAGGCACAGTAATCACCTCATTGGCGTAGCCCGCGTTCACCACATCAATGTTCACGGCTTTGCACTTGAGGCCCAGCATCAGCCCCGCCCCGCGGACCTCTTCGAAGACCTCCGGGTGACCGGCTACCAAGCCTTCCAGCCGCTGGCGCAAAAGGCCCGCCTTGCGGTTCACCTCGGCCAGGAAGTCCGCATCCGCCACGTGGTCCATCACCGCGCAGCCCACGGCGCAGCCCAGCGGGTTGCCGCCATAGGTGGAGCCATGGGTGCCCGCGGTCATGCCGGAGGCCGCGTTTGCAGTCGCCAGCACGGCACCCAGCGGGAAGCCGCCGCCGATGCCCTTGGCCACCATCATGATGTCAGGCGCGATACCCGCCCATTCATGGGCAAACAGTTTGCCGGTCCGGCCCACGCCGCATTGCACCTCGTCCAGGATCAGCAGCAGGCCGTGTTCGTCGCAAAGGCTGCGCAACGCTTTCAGCTCAGCGTCGGGCACCGGGCGGATGCCGCCCTCGCCCTGCACCGGCTCGATCATAATGGCGGCGGTTTTGTCAGAGATCGCATCGGTCACGCCGTCCAGGTCGCCGAAGGTGAGATGCACAAAACCCGGCAGCAGCGGGCCGAAGCCCTTGGTCATCTTTTCACCGCCTGCCGCTGCGATGCCGGCGGAAGAACGGCCGTGGAAGGAGCCGTCGAAGGTGATGATCTCGACCCGCTCAGGCTGGCCCTTCTCGTAGAAGTATTTCCGCGCCATTTTCACCGCCAGTTCGCAGGCCTCGGTGCCGGAGTTGGTGAAGAAGACCGTGTCGGCAAAAGTATGTTCCACCAGCCTGTCGGCCAGCGCCTGCTGCTGCGGGATCTCGTAGAGGTTGGAGACATGCCAGAGCGCCCGCGCCTGGGAGGTCAGCGCCTCCACCAGCGCCGGATGGGCATGGCCCAGGGCATTGACCGCAATGCCCGCGCCAAGGTCGAGGAATCGGCGGCCATCCTTCTCCGTCAGCCAGGCACCCTCGCCTTTGACGAAGTTCAAAGGCGCGCGATTATATGTTGGCAGAACGGAAGCGATCATCGGGATCATCCTTTTGGCAATATCAGCCCCAAGCAGTGCAACAGGCCGGGGCATTGGTCAACGGGAATGGAGGGGTTTGGCGCCGCATCAGAGGCGCATAGGATCAAAAAGCCGGAACGCGGGTCAGCGTCGGCGTCGCAGGGCTGTGATATCGGTGCGTTTGATCATAGGGGGACTCCATAACGGGGGAATCACCGCTTGAAAAGCCCGTTTGCAACCTCAACCTTCCGCAATGCAGGTCAGGGTCCCGGCAGCGCCCTGCACGCCGCCGCAATTGGCGGCTGAATTTCCTTGCATCCCCGCCCCCCCGTGCCGCACCCCTTGACCCATGGACACCCCCCGCCCCCAGAACCCGGCGCTTGCGGCCGTGCTGATTACGGTTGCAACCGCCTTTATTGCGGCCACCACGCTGCTGGCCAAGGCATTGGGGACAGATACATTGGGTCCCGCGCTGCACCCTCTGCAGATCAGCCAGGGCCGGTTTGTCTTTGCCTTCCTTGCCGTCTCCGCCACCGTGGCCGCCCTGCGTCCCAGGCTGCAGCGCCCGCACCTGGAGCTGCACATCGGGCGCACCAGCTTCGGCTGGGCCGGGGTAACGCTGATGTTTGCAGCTGCTGCCCAAATTCCGCTGGCCGATGCCACCGCAATTTCCTTTCTGAACCCGGTGGTGGCCATGCTGCTGGCCATTCCCTTCCTGGGCGAGCGCATCGGCCCCTGGCGCTGGGGCGCGGCGGCGGTTGCACTGTTCGGCGTGCTGGTCCTGTTGCGCCCTACGCCTGCCGCCTTCCAGCCCGCCGCCCTGCTGGCGCTGGCAGCAGCGCTGGTGATGGGAGCGGAGATGATTTTCATCAAGAAACTTGCAGGCCGCGAGCCGCCGCTGCAGGTGCTGCTGATCAACAACAGCATGGGCATGGTGATCGCCTCAGCCGCCGCCCTTACGGTCTGGCAAATGCCCACCCCGCCGCAATGGGCCGCGCTTGCCGCCCTTGGCCTGCTGATGGCCTGCGCTCAGGTCTGCTTCATCAACGGCATGGCCCGCGCCGACGCCTCCTTCGTGGCCCCCTTCAGCTATGCCACGCTGGTCTTCGCCGCACTCTACGACTTCATCGGTTTCGGCGCGGCCCCCGACGCCGTCACCATGCTCGGTGCCGTCATCATCCTGACCGGCGCCGCGATCCTCGCCTGGCGCGAGGGGCGCAACCGGTAGCCCCCGTTCACCTTTCCGGAAATACTCCGGGGGAGCCGCGCCCCTGGCGCGGCGGGGGCAGCGCCCCCATGATACTTCTCCCATGATACCGCTACAGTGCAGGCGGCTTCGCCGGCGGCACATAGTTCGCCAGGTCCTCAGCCTCCAGCACCGCCTGCAGACCGGACCGGTAGTCCGGATATAGCAGCTCCACCCCCAGCTCCTGCTTGATGCGGTCATTGCGCACCCGCTTATTCTCGCCGTAGAAACTGCGCGCCATGGCGGTCATTCCCGCC
>CAJXHQ010000567.1 GCA_913054485.1 uncultured Paracoccaceae bacterium | reverse complement strand
GTGGCGCTGGCCGATTGCCTGAGCCGGGCAGGGTTCCGGCGCATAGAAGTAACCAGTTTTGTCTCGCCCAGATGGGTGCCGCAGATGGCAGGCTCGGCCGAGGTGCTGGCAGGGATCACCCGCGCGCCGGGCGTGTCTTATGCAGCGCTGACGCCGAACATGCGGGGCTATGAGGATGCGGTCACAGCGGGAGCGGATGAAGTTGCGGTTTTTGCCTCAGCCTCGGAAGGGTTTTCCAAGGCCAACGTGAACGCCTCCATCGCGGAAAGCATCGCGCGCTTTGGTCCCATTCTGGAGGCCGCAAGGGGGACTGGCCTGCCGGTGCGCGGTTATGTTTCCTGTGTGACGGATTGCCCCTATGACGGGCCGGTGGCGCCGCAGAAAGTGGCCGATGTGGCCGGCCAGCTGTTTGATCTCGGCTGCTATGAGGTCTCATTGGGCGACACCATCGGCAAAGGCCGGCCGGATACGATCGGGGCAATGCTGGAGGCGGTTCTGCAACAGGTGCCGGCCGGTAAACTGGCTGGCCACTACCATGATACAGACGGGCGGGCGCTGGACAATATCGACGCCTCGCTGGCCCTGGGCGTGCGGGTATTCGATGCCGCTGCGGGCGGTTTGGGCGGCTGTCCCTATGCGCCGGGGGCTGCTGGCAATGTAGCGACCGAAGCCGTGCATGCCCATCTGACGCGGCTCGGTTTTGACACCGGCCTTGATCCGGCTGTTCTGGACGAGGCGGCCGCCATGGCGCGGGCCATGCGCACCGGGTGAAACCCCGGAATTTTCCTTCAAAATTCCGCTCAAATTTCTTCCTTCAAGAAATTTGCCGCGCGAGGAGAGACAATGTTTGAGACCTTGATCCTGACAACGGACGCGCGCGGCATCGCAGTGCTGACTCTGAACCGCGCCGAAAAACACAATGCGCTGTCGGCGCAGATGATTGCAGAGCTGACGCAAGCTGCCCTGCAGCTGGGGGCGGATGAAACCGTCCGTGCTGTTATCCTGACCGGCGCGGGCAAGAGCTTTTGCGCCGGGGGGGATCTCGGCTGGATGCAGGAGCAGATGGCGGCGGATCCGGAGACCCGGTTCCGCGAGGCGCGCAAGCTTGCCGAAATGCTGCAGGCGCTGAATGCCCTGCCGAAGCCGCTGATCGGTGCCTTGCAAGGCAATGCCTTCGGAGGCGGCGTCGGCATGGCCTCTGTCTGCGATGTGGCGATTGGTGCGGATCATCTGAAGATGGGGCTGACCGAGACGAAGCTGGGGCTGATCCCGGCCACCATCGGACCCTATGTCATCGCGCGGATGGGCGAGGCGCGCGCGCGCCGGGTGTTCATGTCTGCGCGGCTGTTCGGCGCCGGGGAAGCCGTAGAGCTTGGCCTGCTGTCCCGGAGCGTTCCGGCCGTGGACGTGATGGCTGCGGCGGAGGCGGAAGCGCTTCCCTATCTGCAGTGTGCCCCCGGCGCCGTGGCCTCGGCCAAGGCGCTGGCTCAGTCCCTTGGCCCGCAGATCACCGATGCGGTGATCGACAGCACGATCGCGGCTCTGGTGCAGCGATGGGAGAGCGCGGAAGCGGAGGAGGGTATCGCGGCCTTTTTCGGAAAACGCCCTCCGTCCTGGAAGGCGCAATGATGCCGCGAGAAGGCATGCGCTGCTCAGTCTCACGGCGATGACCTCTTTAAGATGTGAATTGCTTGCAGTGCTGACGCAAAGGTTTAAGGGTGCATGGATATTTCTGATACCCTAACGCCGGAGCCAAACCTATCATGTCCGTGTCCGTTCCAGGGCTGCGTTATTGCGATACTGCCCGTGCCTCTGCTGATGAGATCTTTCCGTTTCAGTTTATTCTGAGCGCTGAAGGGATTCCGGCCCGGTTCGGCTACCGCAGCATGAAGGCCGGCACCATGGAACTGTCCTGTTCCCCCCGGCTGGCCGTGGCGCGGCTGGTGGCGCCCGGAGGAGAACCCGCGGCCATCTGCCTCGGGGTGGCTGTGGACGCGGCGGGCCGCAGGGTTGCGGACGGGGTGATCTCCTGGGCCGCTGCGCCGGCTGCTGACTTCTGGGCGGGGCTGGAGGACTTCACTACCGGGCTGGCCGGGCGCTACCTCGTCATCGGCTGGAACGGCGGGGAGTCACGCATCTACAGTGATCCCAGCGGCAGCTATCCTTGCGTTTATGATCCGGACTCGGGAACAGCGGCCTCCTCGCTGCTGCTGGCACTGGACCGCGATGTGAGGGGTAATCCTGACCCGGATGTGCAAGCTGCGCTGAGCGGGACAGGCCGCATGCCTTTCGGCAACACCGGCGACGCCGGCGCAAAGCTGCTCGCCGCCAATCACTATTTGAAGCTGCCTGCGGTGTCAGAGCACTGGTTCTGGCCTCGGCCGGGAGATATCGCGGATATTTCCGGCGCGGCGTCGATTGGCGTGCTGGAGAAGATTCAGGCGCGGCTCACAGCGGTGACAGGGGCGATTGCGCACAGCGCGCGGGCTCTGCTTCCGTTGAGCGGCGGCAATGGTTCCCGCACCTTGCTGGCCTGTGCCAAACCGCATCTGGGCCAGATCGCGCGCTGCTATACCCAGACCCACAACTACAACAGCCGGGCCGACAACCAATCCGCCAGGCTGCTGGCCGGTGCCTGGGGCCTGCCGCATGAGACATTTGCCGAGGAGCTGCCCTTCTCCGAGG